>NZ_VRVG01000220.1:0-4482 GCF_008040085.1 Methylobacterium sp. WL7
GGGCGGCTCCGGCGGGGCCACGGCGCGGGGCCGGATGACCGGCTCGGCGACCTCGGCGAGGTCGAGCACGTCGTCGGGCTCGGGCTCGGGCGACGGCGCGATCTCGGCGGGTTTGGCCGCCTGATCGTCCGCGATGATCCTCCGGATCGAGGCGAGAATCTCCTCCATCGAAGGCTCATGCGCCTTATCGGCGGCCTTGTCCTGGAATTTCGAGTCCGGGATCTTGGGGCTCGCTGCACTCATCAACAGGCGCGCTCGGGCATGGGATGTTCGGAGGATGACCCGATCGGGCCGGTCGTCAAACAGTATTCCATGCCAATTCGTCGCGGCAAGCGCGCCTGCACCACACTCCCCGGGGAAAAGACCTCAGCGTCCGTCCGGGGTGCGCAGGCCGAACCACAGATCCTTGACCTGATCGTAGTGGATCTTGGCACTGTAGTACTCCACCGGCAGGGCGGTGAAGCGGGCGGTGAGCTGCCCGATCGACTGGACCACGCCGTAGGAGAAGATCACCCGGTCGCGCTGGGCCAGGATCAGGTTCACCCGCGAGTTCAGCAGTTCCTGCTGGGCGTTGAGCACGTCCAGGGTGGTGCGCTGGCCGACGCGGGCCTCCTCGCGCACGCCGTTGAGCGCGACCTCGTTGGCCTGGACCTGTGCCTGCGCGGCGATGACCTGGGCCTTGGCGGCCTCCAGGCGACCCCAGAAATCGACGATCTGGGCCCGGACCTGGTCGCGGACCTGATCGACCTGGATGCGGGTCTGGCCGACAGTCTCCTTGGCCTGCCGGATCTGCGCGTAGGTCTGGCCGCCCTCGTAGATCGGGATGTTCAGCCGGCCGCCCACGAACCCGACGAAGAAGCTCGTGTTCGGGCCGTTCTGATCGTAGAGCTGGCTCAGCGAGCCCTGCAGGCTGAGCGTCGGCGCGAGCTGACCCTCCAGGATCTTGACCTGGGCTTCCGCGGCATCGACGGCGTGGATGGCCGACACGACCTGCGGATGCTCGCGCAGCCCGATCGCGATGGCCGCATCGAGGTTGATCGGCACATAGCGGTCCAGCGGCCGGCCCGGCGCCAGCTGGCGCGGCTCGACGCCGATATTCTGGCGGTAGACGCCGATGCTGGTGCGCAGGGTCGACTCGGCGGCGCTCACCTGCGACCGGGCGCCCGCGAGCCGGGCCTCGGCCTGGGCCACGTCGGTGCGGGTCACCTCGCCGACGTTGAAGCGGTCGCGGGTCTGGCGCAGCTGCTCTTCCAGAACCTCGACGTTGTTCCGGTTGAGTTCCAGCGTCGCGGTGTTGCTGAGCACGTTCATGTACGCCTGGACGGCGTTGTAGAGCACCGTGAGTTCGGTGAACCGCAGGGTCTCGCGCTGGCTGTAGACGGTCGACTCGGCCCGCCGGACGGAGTTGTCGGTCTGGAAGCCGTTGAAGATCGTCTGCGAGACGGTCAGGCTCGCGCTGCTCGGCAGATAGGTCGTGCGCGTGGTCCGGTTCGACGACGTCAGCACCTGAGAGGTCACATCGGTGGACGTGCCGCTGCTGCCGGCCGACTGGCCGGCTGCCAAACCCGAAGACGACGATCCCAAGCCGGCGCCGGCGCTGGTGCCGATGCCCGTCGAAGTTCCGACGGCGGAGCCCCCGGTGACGGCCGAGCCGGTCGTGCCGCCGAGCGATGTCCCGCCCAGTGACGAGCCGCCCAGTGACGAACCCCCGAGCGACGAGCCGCTGCTTGCCGCCGAGGTTCCCGAACCGGCTGCGGTTCCGCCGACGGAAGCGACCGCGCTGCCGCTGCGGGTCTGCAGATACTGCACGCCGATCGAGGCGCCGACATTGACCTGCGGCCGGTAGCCCGCCTGCGCGATGGCGACGTTCTCGTCGATGGCGCGGACGCCGGCGCGGCTGGCATTGAGAGACGGATTGCCCTGGTAAGCCTTGGCGAGAGCGCTCTCCAAGGTCTCGGCGAGGGACGGATTCGTGGCCAGGATCGCGAGTCCGGACGCCATTCCGATCACTCGGAGCGCGGGGCAACTCGCTGGTGGACGTATTGTCACGATAACAAGCCCTTGCGGTCTTTATAACGGTCCGGATGTCCGCCGCGAAAACGGCCAAGGTACGGCGTTACGCAGGGATCCGATCAAGCCCGCCCCACCGTCACGCTTAGCGCAAATCCGCCGGTTTGGCTCGGGCTTGCCCGGCGTCGGCGTCGGAATGTGGTGCGTTGGGGCATTAAGGTGACACATGGCAGGCCGCCTCGGCAGGCGGCCACGCCGGCCGTAAACGCGGTGCCGAAAACGCGAATTCGTCCGTGTTCAGAGGGAGATGCGCGTTTGCCGCGCGGTCGGCGCGGGAACTCCGTGCAACCGCATGGTGGGGCGAACCTCCGGGACGGTCGAACCGAGCCGGGCACGCATCGGCCCCCGGCCCGGGCGCCCGATCCGAGCCGCGGGTGCGCCGACGCAACCGGTTTGACGTGCGTGCGCGGCTCCAAGAGCTCGTTCTCCGTCGCGGGACGCCCGGCAAGCCGTCCGTCGGCTCCCCCGGCCGTCCCCCGAACATCCGCGGCGCCGCGATGGGACGCCGATGGATCGCCGCTGCCTCCTCTTGGACGCGGCCGCCGGAGACGCATCAATAGCGATCGTCGGCGGCGACGCCTGCGCCCGGCTCGGAAGGCACGGCGTCGCCGGAGCCCTGGCCCGGCTCCTGCTGTGGTCGCGTCGCGCGGGGCCTAACCACCGAGCCCGTGAGGGTCGGCGACGGCTTGGCCTTGAAGGCGGCACTGGACGGTGCGGCTTTCCCGATCGGTCCCGGCACCCCTTGCGGACCGCGCGGGCCCGGCGGGCCTGCGGGCCCCGCGCTGCCCACCGGACCTTCCTGCCCCTGTTGGCCCCGCTCGCCCTGCGCACCCATGGGGCCCTCGGCCCCCGGCGTTCCGGGCGGTCCCATCGCGCCCGGCGGGCCGGGCTCACCCCTGATTCCCGCCTCGCCGCGCGGACCGGGCGGACCTGGGAGGCCCGGCGCCTGCTGGCCGCATTCCCCGACCACAATGCTGCGCGCCTGCTTGGACGTCCGCAGCGTCGCGATGCAAGTGGCCGGATGATAGACGACGTGAAACTCGAAATAACCGCGGGTATCGGTGCGCTGCGAGAACTTGCCGTCCAGGGTGATCTCGGCGTCGGGTTCGCCGGCATTGCCCAGCACCCAGAGGTCGCCGGCAGTGATTTTCGCGGCCTCGATACGCATGTCGGCTTTCGCCGGAGCGATCCAGAGCAAAGACCCTACGAATATTGGCACCATGGCGCATCGCCGGCGCGATAGACTCATGTCGGGTCTCGCGAGCTTCATGTCGGCAGAATGCCATTCGCTTCTGAATTCGCAATAACGCGCGAGAATTTTGATGTGAAAAGCTCCGTTTTAGCGGTGTATCCGGCCGAATTCGGTATTCGCATGCCAGGCATCCGCAATATGGCCGATGAATGGCCGCGTCCGTCGGCGGTCTATGCCATCGAGCAGGTGTGATCGCGCACAGTCCGGTATCCGGGTTCGCGGCACTGCCCGCGTGGTCCGAGCGCGGCCGTGCCGCATCGCGAGAGCGGTTCCGGTTCCCATGGTCAGGGCGCCGGGACAGGGTGGAGCGACCGGGGCGGGAATGGAGGCGTCGCCCTAAGTCCTTGTTCTGACACCGTTGCCCGCGCCGGACTCGCGGTCGCGTCGGTCCTGCGCGGGCAACGGTGGGCGACCGGGGGCGGGTCGTCGGGACTCCTGTTTTTTCCGATGCAACGGTTTCGGCCCCTTGTTCGTTTGGGGTGTCGCGGCATTGCAGCATGAGCGCCAGGCCGTCCGATTCGACCCGTGGCCGGTACCCGCCAGGTATGCCGAGCCCGATTGTGCGGCGCACAATCAAACATTGCGTAAGTTGTTGTTCGAGCCGTTGTTTCGGTCGAACCCCCTGGGGGATTCCGTAGCAACTACTGAACGTCAGGTTCGCCCGACAACCCGGCGCGCGACGGCTTAATCCCCGCCACATATGCGTTTTTTTACAAAGATAACCTGTTTAAGGGGGCTAATTAAAATATCTGACAGCTTGTCAGCCCAATTTGCCCCGTCTATAAGGCCCGAAGTAACTAATCATTAACCACCCGCCATTGGCCTCAACCGAGGAGCTGAGACCATGCAGGGTCGTGCCGAATCCCAGATGTCCGAGGGCGCCTCTGCGCCGCACCATAGGGTTGAGATGTCGAACGTGGCCGATCAGATTGCCGGTCAGGTGAGCGAGGCGGCCGAGGCTGTTGCGGAGGCGGTTCTGCCCGAGACGCCGTTCGTGGCGCGGGGGCTTCGGCTCGACTGGGCGGCCAAGCGCGGGCTCGACATCGGGGTGGCGGCGACGGCGCTGTTCCTGCTGCTGCCGCTGATGCTGCTGATCGCCGTGCTGGTCTGGGCCGGCGACCGCAAGGCGCCGATCTTCCGGCACATGCGGCTCGGCCGGG
>NZ_VRVG01000221.1:0-4469 GCF_008040085.1 Methylobacterium sp. WL7
ATGATACCCATTGTATAATAAGCCAAAGTGGTAATGAAACCGACGCTGCTGCGACATCCAAGCTGATTTACTTGCAGTTAAGACTTTTGCATGAAAATCAAGCCAAAAGCGCGGTATGCACGGAATAATTCGGACCAAGATCCAGAATAGGTCCATTAAAATACGGGCAGCTCTGACACGCTGTCGATCAGCGTTCATTGGTGTGGCGGTGATGAGCTGCCTACTGAACTTACTTTATCTGACTGGCTCATTTTTTATGCTCGAGGTCTATGATCGCGTTATTCCCAGCCGTTCCATGCCTACCTTATTAGGTCTGTGTACACTTGCGTTTGTCCTCTACAGCTTTCAGGGCGCTATCGAGATCCTGCGTACTCGGATACTAACCCGGGTTGGTATGGCCCTCGATGAAGCTCTCAGTGCACGTGTCTTCAATATTATGGTGCGAGCGCCCCTTAAAAAGGAGGCAACCCATGGCGACGGTCTTTTGCCTCTGCGCGACCTTGAAACAATACGCGCGTTCTTTGGAGGATCTGGACCGTCCGCTTTTTTTGATCTGCCTTGGATGCCAATTTACCTGGTAATTTGTATCTTATTTCATCCATTGATCGGCATAGCTGCTATAATCGGCGTTGCAGTACTGGCCATCTTTGCGTTGCTCACGGATCGCGCCACTCGTACTCCAGCGCTGACCGCGACAACGAAGGGATCCCAGCGTAACAGTTTGGCGGAGGCTGGAGGCCGCAACGCCGAGGTAATCGCTGCATTAGGCATGCAGGAGCGCTTTGCGGCTCGCTGGGGAAGAATTAATTATGATTACATGCAAGATCAACAAAAAATCTCCGATGTCGCTGGAAGTTTCGGCGCGACATCAAAAATTTTTCGTATCGCTTTGCAATCGGCTGTATTGGCATTGGGCGCTTATCTCGTAATTAATGGACAGGCGAGCGCCGGTATCATCATCGCTTCCACTATACTAGTCGCCCGTGCCTTAGCTCCAGCAGAACTCGCTATTGCCAATTGGAAGAGTTTCGTTCAGGCCCGACAGTCATGGATGCGACTATCGGGCCTATTCAACCAGTTTCCAGTCGAAACGCCCCCCCATGCAATTCCAGCACCCCGTCAAACACTTGACGTAATGAATTTAAGCATTGCGCCTCCCGGTAGCCGGCGCTTAACAGTTCAAAATGTAAGCTTTAGTCTCAAGGCGGGGCAGGGGCTGGGCATTATCGGCCCTTCAGCTTCGGGCAAGACGAGTTTGGCGCGGGCCTTGGTAGGTGTTTGGGCAGCGGTGCATGGAGAAGTCCGTCTTGACGGCGCGGAGTTAGCCCAATGGACCGCCGACGATCTCGGTGAACATGTCGGTTTCCTACCTCAAGAAATCGAACTATTCGCCGGGACGATTGCTGAAAACATCGCTCGTTTCCATCCATCCGCCCCTCCGGAGGCAACGGTTACGGCTGCGCGAGCGGCAGGTGTCCACGAAATGATTTTGCGCTTACCTCAAGGCTACGACACACGTATTAGCGAGCGGGGTTCTGGTCTTTCAGCTGGCCAGCGTCAGCGAGTTGGACTAGCGCGAGCACTCTATGGAGACCCTTTTCTTGTCATTCTCGACGAACCTAACGCAAACCTCGACGCCGAGGGCGAAAACGCCCTAACTGACGCAATCCTTGGCGTTCGCTCGCGTGGCGGTATCTGTATTGTAATTGCCCATCGTCCATCTGCGCTCGTCGCTATCTATCTTATACTAATGTTGAGTGACGGTCGGATTCATGCTATCGGACCCAAAGATCAGGTTCTCAACCATGTGTTGAAACCAGCTGCAGTTTCTGTTAACAACAGATTTTAAGGCAGTGATCTCGATACCATTCAAATAAACCATTGTTTTCACGAAAGCGCGACATGAATGCCATTTTCGGCGCTGGATTCCATAACAATAATATGGCGTATTCGAATTCTACGGCCATACAATCGATCCGGAAGCATCTCACAATATGCTCGTGGCTCGTTTCGTTTTTAGTAGTAATAATTGGAGGATGGGCGGCTTTTACACAAATTTCTGGCGCGGTGATTGCGTCTGGTCAGCTCGTAGTTCAGTCCGACGTCAAGAAGGTTCAACACGCCTCCGGAGGAGTGATCGGCGAATTGCGGGTCAGCGAAGGCTCTAAAGTCAAAGTAGGTGATATCCTTATCAGGCTAGATGACACTCAGACCCGTGCAAATCTCGATATTGTCTTGAAAGCGCTCGATGAACTAACGGCGCGTCGCGCTCGCAACGAAGCCGAGCGCGACAATGTCGGTCATGTGCTATTTCCGGGTGAATTGTTGGCTCGCGAAAAAATTGATCCAGCTGTCTCAAACTTGATAGAAGGTGAGACCCGATTATTTAATTCGCGCGTAGCCGGTCGCGTAGGGCAAAAAGCTCAATTGAACGAGCGTATTCAGCAATTGCGGGAAGAGATCAACGGTCGGGTTGAGCAGACGGCCGCTAAAGTACGTGAGTTCAATTTCATAACCGGAGAGCTCAGAGGAGTACGCGAACTCCATGCAAAAAATTTGGTGCCACTTTCTCGTGTAAATGCTCTTGAGCGTGACGCGGCACGCCTTGATGGTGAGCGGAGCCAACTGATAGCCTCGATAGCATCGGCGCGCGGCAAGATCGTTGAAACGGAGTTGCAAATCCTACAGATTGACAGCGACATGCGTACGGAGACCAGCAAGGACTTAGCTGAGATCCGGGGAAAATGGTCCGAATATGTGGAAAAAAGAGCGGCTGCCGAAGATCAACTTAAACGTAGCGACTTAAGAGCGCCGCAGTCGGGGACGGTACACCAGTTGACGGTTCATACTATTGGAGGGTTAATAACACCCTCCGAGCCGGCAATGCTCATCGTGCCAGAGGCAGATCAGCTCGCGGTGGAAGTAAAAATCCAACCACAAGACATCGATAGCGTTCATATTGGACAAGCGGCGGTTCTTCGCTTCTCCGCGTTCAATCAACGTGTTACCCCGGAAATTGAGGGCAATGTTAGTCGTATTTCGGCCGATGTAATAATTGACTTGAAAACAGGGCACAATTACTATACCGTTCGCATCCAAATCCCTGAAAAAGGCAGGCAACAGCTCGGCGACGTGCGTCTGGTTCCTGGTATGCCGGTTGAGAGCTTCATGCAAACCGGCGATCGCTCAGTTTTCAGCTACCTCGTTAAGCCACTTTCCGATCAAATTGTTAAAGCATGGCGGGAACGGTGATAGACATGTAGATGCATGAACTGTCATGGAACTGGATCTATCTTGAACTTCAAACAAAAATATTTTCGTGCTGACAATTTATAATCATACAAATATATAAACAAAAGTTATTTTTATTTTGAGGCGCAGCCTGAAGATGCGCTAGCTGTTCGGCTATAGAACTTCGTTGGGATGCGGCATTTTAAGCGATCGAGCCTACGCTCGGCAGTTAGACGGAGTAGCGCCGTCGGTCTGCCAGGGTGGCTTGACCTGCCCCCGTTCGGTGGCCCAGGTTCGAAGTTAGTGCATCGTCGGTCGTGTGACGATGGCGCAGAACGAGCGGACGGCACTGATCCGCTCGGTTCGGTTGGCCAGATGACGACCTCTGGCGCAGGCGGCTGGTAGCCGAGCGACGAGTGCGGCCAGATGCCGTTGTCGTGCTTCCGCCATCGCTCGATCACAACGTTGGCCTCCTTGAGGGTGTAAAACACCTCGCCGTTGAGGAGTTCATCCCGCAGCTTCGCGTTGAAGCTCTCGTAAATCACCGTTCTCCCATGGACTGCCCGGCTCAATGTAGGCGGTCGTCGATCCCACCGCCGCGATCCAGTCCTGAACGGCCTTGGCGATGAACTCCGGTCCATTGTCCGAGCGGACATGGCCTGGCACACCGCGTAAGCTGAACAGATCCGAGAGCACGTCGATCACGTCCAGCGCCTTCAGTTTGCGGGATACGCGGATGGCCAGACACTCGCGGGTGAACTCATCGATGACGTTCAGCATCTGGTACTTGCGCCCGTTGTGCGTGCGGTTCTCGACGAAGTCGTAGGACCAGACGTGGTCAGGCCGCTCCGGCCGCAGCCGCAGGCAGGAGCCGTCGTTGAGCCAGAGGCGCGACCGCTTCGGCTGACGAGCGGGAACCTTGAGGCCCTCGCGGCGCCAGATCCGCTCGACGCGCTTCACGTTCACCGTCCAGCCGTCACGCCGGAGCAAGGCCGTGATTCGACGATAGCCGTAGCGCCCATACTGCAGAGCCAGAGCGACGATGGCGGCCGTCACAGCGACCTCATCCTCAACCACGACGGCGACCTTGCGCTGGGTCGAACGATGTTGGCCCAGGACACGGCAAGCGAAGCGTTCCGACACGCCGTGCTCGGCAACGACGAAGTCGACACATGCCCGGCGGCGTGCCGGGCTCAGAAGTTTCCCGAGGCGGCCTCCTTTAGAATCAGCTTCTCCAA
>NZ_VRVG01000222.1:0-4404 GCF_008040085.1 Methylobacterium sp. WL7
GAACTGAATTTGCTCGATAAAATCGCTCAGCTTGAAATACATACAATTTTTGATGTCGGTGCAAATGACGGCGAATATGCCGCCGTATGTCTGAATAAATTTACAATAGCGAAAATACATTCTTTTGAAGTTAACCCTTTATTAAATAAATATCTGAGCGCTAGATCATTGTCCGACCGATTTATACTAAACGAGGTTGGTCTATCGAATAAAGATGGATCTCGCTTGCTCGAATACGACCCTATTGATCCTCAAGCATCGTTGCTAATTCATGGAACGGTGCCCCGCGGTGGCAAATGGGAGAAAACAATCGTCAAAGAAATGTCGGGAGACGCTTACTGTGAGAAAAACTCGATCAAATCAATCGATATTTTAAATCTGAATACCGGCCACGAAAGCAATCTTGTTTTAGAGGGCTTCCACGGCAAACTCGCCGCCGGAAATATTCATATGGTACAGCTGAAATATTACTTATCGACGTCGGATCATACAGGTAATCTGAGTAAATTAGTCGATGTTTTATTGAAACATAATTTCACACTGAGCGCCATCTCTAATCGAGGCATAAACTTCGAACAGCCGATCAATTACAATAGCTCGGTTAAAGGAATTCATACATTCATTGCAGTTCACAAGTCACGCGAGAAAACTATTGCCTTGTTGGGTCAATAGCGTGGTCTCAGCAGTTATCATTCGCACTAATTTCTCGCCGATGCCGACTGTTGGTTATTTCTGATCAAAAACCTTATTCCTCGTTTTATTGGACGCTCATTGTCCTCTACATCAGGCAAACCCCGCCTCAAAGTTATTATTCGGTTATCTCCCAAATCAATGCATTGCTAAGCCTGTCAATCTAAATAGCCCGCGTAGGTCGCCCAGTTATTATGGCTAACAGCATAACCATAGGAGCGGGCAGTGGATTGATGGTGCTGTGACGGCAATCAGGCTGGAGAACATTGACATCGATGGACGTCTGCGCTGCTCGGACACCGGCATTGAGACTTGCGGAGAAGGTTTGATACATACAGCGTCAAAGCAGTCAACGGTGCCGAGCAATGCACTTCGATCGCGACTTGCATGTCGATGATTCCTGAGAAAGTCTCACCCTTGATCCGACTTTCAACGGCTTAAAACGCATTACGACAGACAGGCTCTCCCGTCGCTGGGCGCCCAGAGATCTGGCTCAGCACGCCAAGGTGCCAGTGAGCGTTGTGGCGCGAGCCGAGAGCAGCCTCGCCGACCCGATAGTCACGATTGCCCAGCTCAACACTTTCATGCAGGCTCTGCGGGCTGCAGGCGCGAGCTTCCGTCATCGCAACGATCATGAGATGGCCAAATGATACGCTTAGCGACTATGCCTGTAAGCCCACACCCCAAAACCGAAGAAGTCGATCGACCAATGGCAAATGACGACACGCTCGCAAGGGCCCTGGCCAACGTGAGGCATCAGCGCGAGACCCTTGAGGCCGAGTACGAGCGGGTGAGCGGCGAGCTGGCAAAGCTCCGCATGGCCGAGCGGTCGCTGGCGTCGATCGTTGAAGGCACGGCGATGGATGAGCTGGCTGACGATCAGCCGAAGCGCCGCCGTGCGTCCAACAGCGATGATCAGCCTCGCGCTGGCCGCGGACCCCGAGGCCCCCGGGCGAACTCTGCCAAGGGTCGACTCAAGGCGCTCCTGGAGGATGCCGGCACCGAGGGTTTGACGCACGCCCAGATCACGGAGCGCTTGACAGACGTAGCGGCCAACACCCTGGCCACATACCTCAGCGTGATGTCGACGAGCGGCGAACTCGAACGCCATGGCGACATCTACCGCGCCGGCGCTCCTGCTGCGACCATGGAGAACCAAGCCTCGGACGATCAGGCCGAGGGCGAGGCTGAGGACGATCAGGAGGGTACCGGTAAGACGGAGGCGGCCGAATAGGAGCGCCCACCGCTACGCCGCTTGCAGCTGGGACACAGATTGCACCCGCAGGCCTGCGAGGGCTATGTGGGCGCAGGGCCTGTAGCTCAATGGTTAGAGCCGACCGCTCATATCGGTCTGGTTGCAGGTTCGGGTCCTGCCGGGCCCACCATCGTGTCATCCGCCGCCTCATGGGAGAGGCACCGTCGACCAAGGGCACTACGACTACCAAGCCGCTTTTAGGTTCGAAAAAGTAGGGTAGTGCTCTAATCGGCCGGATGGCTCATCTAGTCCGCCCAGCCTTTCACGCCTGCGCGTAGTTCGCCTACCGCGAGGGAGCGGTACTGGCTGCAACTTCCGGTCCGGATCGCCCGTGTGTGGCGATCCGGAGGCATTGATGCTGCCAGCCCTCATCATTGTGCTCCTGGTGTCGTTTGCGCTTGCCTTGAGTGTCTATGCGATCCGTCAGGCCTGCGAGCATGGCCACGACGTGCGGGACGCCGTGCTGCTGTTGCTAGTGCTTGGCGGATTAGTTGCAGCGTTGGGAACGGCGATTCTCTTCCCTGAACGGGCAATGGGACGATTTGTGCAGCCAGAGATGCAAGGCATTCGCGTTTGAACTGCCTAGCATTACAGTTGCGTTTTTGGCTTTTTCGTCGTCGGCGTGTTTTGCTGGGCTTACGGCGTCTATGTCCTGTGTCGGCTGACGCTCGGCGTTTGAGATGAGCGTTTCGGGCGGCCGCCTGATGCGCGCGTCGCCAGAGCGACCATGCGATGACGTGGGCGGGCTGGATGCGCCGCTGCGCCAGCCGTACGGCGAGGCGGCGGATCTCTTGGACCGACCAGCGGATCAGTGAGCGCGCAGCCTCGGGGGGCGTGATCTCGTCCTGGCTCGGCTTTTTGGGGGCGGCGTGTTGGCGTGATGGCGGATCACCGCCAGCAGCGCGAAGGCCATCATCACCAGGCTGACGTGCCGGTGCCAGCCGTGCCAGGAGCGGGTCTCGTTGTGAGCCAGCCCAAGCTCGGTCTTGGCGGTCTCGAACGCGTCCTCGATCGGGGACTGTCAGGAATTTCGTGTGGAGGCGGCCATAGTGGATCCGAAGGAGGTTCCCGATGGCACGACGCAAAGCACCCCACATCCCTGACGCGATCCTGGATCAGCTCCTGGCCGGGGCCGATCCGAAGACGGCGTTCGAGTCCGACGGCTTACTGGACGCACTGAAGAAGGCCCTGGCCGAGCGTGCGCTCAACGCCGAGATGGACCACCATCTGGCGGGCGAGGAGGCCGGCAACACGCGCAACGGCTATGGTCGCAAGACGGTCACGACCGAGACCGGTCGGATCGAGCTTGCGATCCCTCGTGACCGACAGGCGACATTCGATCCGCAGCTGATCGCTCGCTATCAGCGCCGCTTTCCCGGCTTCGACGACAAAATCGTGTCGATGTACGCCCGCGGCATGAGCACCCGGGAGATCGTCGGGCACCTGCGCGAGCTCTACGGGATCGAGGTCTCGCCCGACCTGATCAGCGCAGTGACCGACGCGGTGCTGGAGGAGGTCGCCGCCTGGCAGGCCCGGCCGCTGGAGCCGGTCTATCCGATCGTGTTCTTCGACGCCCTGCGGATCAAGGTGCGCGATGAGGGTGTGGTCCGGAACAAGGCGGTCCATATCGCGCTCGGCGTGCGCGCCGACGGATCCAAGGAGATCCTCGGCCTATGGCTGGAGCAGAACGAAGGCGCCAAGTTCTGGTTGCGGGTCATGAACGAGCTCAGGAACCGCGGCGTCGAGGACGTGCTCCTGGCCGTGGTCGATGGCCTGAAGGGCTTCCCCGATGCGATCCGGGCGGTGTTCCCCGAGGCGCTGGTCCAGACCTGCATCGTCCACCTCCTGCGCCACAGCCTCGACTTCGTCTCCTACAAGGACCGCAAGCTCGTGGCGGCGGCGCTGAAGGAGATCTACCGTGCGCTCGATGCCGCCGCCGGCGAGACGGCCTTGGCTGCCTTCGAGGCGGGCGAGTGGGGCCGGAAGTACCCGGCCATCGCCCAGAGTTGGCGACGGGCCTGGGGCGAAGTCATCCCGTTCTACGCGTTCCCGGGCGAGGTCCGGCGAATCCTGTACACCACGAACGCCATCGAGGCCCTGAACGCCACGCTGCGCCGGGCTGTGCGCGCCCGGGGCCACTTCCCGACCGACGAGGCCGCGCTGAAGCTGCTCTACCTGGTCTTGAACCGCTCCGAGAAGGCGTGGAAGATGGGCCCACGTGAGTGGGTCATGGCCAAGGCGCAGTTCGCCGTCATCTTCGGCGAGCGCTTCACCCGGGCCATGGCGGCCTGATGTTCAACCCGCCGCTCACACACGGAATTTCCGATAGTCCCCTCGATCGTCCAACGCTGGCCCTCGACCGCCACCAGGGTCGCGATCGGCGTGCCGGCCGGGCACCAGGTCGTGAAGTATGCCCGCTCGCCATCGCTCAGGCTGCGGCGGATCAGGAGCCCGCGCGT
>NZ_VRVG01000223.1:0-4330 GCF_008040085.1 Methylobacterium sp. WL7
GAAAAACACACCCAGACCGCCCATGCAGGATCTCCCGTGCTCCAGGAGACCTTAAAGAATCCAGTTCGCGCTTCGCCGAAAGACCCCGCTGCCAAATGCGATTCCCCTGTCTGCGGGGGGAGGGAGAGGCGCTTGGGGTTGGCCTTGGCCCTCATCCGGCAGCGATGTGTGAACATCGTAGCCTTTGCGGGGGCGGGAGAGACCCGTTGCGTGCCGGCTTCAAGAAGCCCCGCGCCGCAGGTGACGTCGCGGTCGCGCACCGACCGGCAAAGATGCGGCCTCGACGCCCGGGCCGCACCCGGCCTAAGACCCTTCGGAAGCCCGAATTCCCGCACCGCCTGGTGCGATGACATGGAGACAGCCCGCCCGTGACTGGACGCCTCCTCGCCGCAACGCTCTGCATCGCCTGCCTCCAGTTCGCCCCCGCCAGCGCGCAGGAACCCGCGGCGAGCGCGGCCGCCACGGAGGCGTCGATCCCGGCCGCCACCGGCCAGTGGACCCATGCGATCACGCTGATGGGCGAGCCGAAATACGGCCCCGGCTTCAAGCATTTCGACTACGCCGACCCGGCCGCGCCCAAGGGCGGGCTGGTACGCCTGGGCATGCAGGGCGGGTTCGACAACTTTAACATGATCGTCTCGGGCCTGAAGGGCGACCTCGAAGGCGGCGTGCTGCAGATCTACGATACGCTGATGACCGAATCCTCGGACGAGCCGTTCACGTCCTACGGCCTGCTGGCCGAGGCGGTGCGGGTCGCCCCCGACCTCGGATCGGTCTCGTACCGCCTGCGCGACGACGCCCGCTGGCATGACGGCCAGCCGATCACCCCCGAGGACGTGGTCTGGTCCTACGGCGTGCTGAAGGCCAACAGCCCGTTCTACGCCGCCTATTATCAGACCGTCGCCAAGGCCGAGGCGACCGGGCCGCACGAGGTGACCTTCACGTTCAGCGAGACGGGCAACCGCGAATTGCCGCAGGTGATCGGCCAGCTGCGGGTGCTGCCCAAGCACTGGTGGACGGGCAAGGACGCCAACGGCAAGCCGCGCAGCCCGACCGAGACCACCCTGGAGCCGCCGCTCGGCTCCGGCCCCTATCGGCTCGCCAAGTTCGAGCCGGGCCGCAGCGTCACCTACGCCCGCGTGCCGGATTACTGGGGCAAGGACCTGCCGGTGAATGTCGGGCGGTACAATTTCGACACCGAGCGCCACGAGTATTTCCGCGACGGCACCGTACTGGTCGAGGCCCTGAAGGGCGACCTCTACGACTTCCGGGCCGAGAACATCGCCCGCAACTGGGCGACCGCCTACGATGATTTCCCGGCCGTCAAGGAAGGGCGCCTGATCAAGGAGGCGTTCCCGGAGCGCGGCATGGGCATCATGCAGGCCTTCGCGTTCAACACGCGCCGGGACAAGTTCAAGGATCCGCGGGTCCGCCGGGCATTCAACCTGGCGCTCAACTTCGAGGAGATGAACAAGAACCTGTTCTACGGCCTCTACAAGCGGATCAACTCCTACTTCTTCGGCTCGGAACTGGCCTCCTCGGGCCTGCCCGAGGGGCAGGAGAAGGAGATCCTGGAGAGCGTCAAGGACAAGATCCCGGCTTCGGTCTTCACCGCGCCCTACGCCAACCCGGTCAACGAGAACCCGGAGGCCGTGCGGAAGAACCTGCGCGAGGCCGTGGGGCTGCTGCGCGAGGCCGGCTACGAGCTGCGCGGCGGCAAGATGGTCAACAAGACGACCGGTGAGCCGCTGACCGTCGAGTTCCTGGAGTTCCAGAACGCGTTCGAGCGGGTGATCCTGCCCTTCGCGGCGCAATTGAAGCTGATCGGCATCGACGCCACGATGCGGGTGATCGACGCCGCGCAGTATCAGAACCGGATCCGCGACTTCGACTTCGACATCACCACCAACGGTTGGGGCGAGTCGCTGTCGCCCGGCAACGAGCAGCGCGAGTTCTGGGGCTCGGCGGCGGCCGACAAGCCGGGCTCGCGCAACCTGATCGGGATCAAGGATCCCGGGATCGACGCGCTGATCGAGAAGGTCATCTACGCCAAGGACCGGGCCGGGGTGATCGCCGCGACCAAGGCCCTCGACCGGGTGCTGCTGGCGCACGATTACGTCGTGCCGCAATGGTCCGCGAGCGAGCAGCGGACCCTGCGCTGGAACCGGTTCAGCCACCCTTCCGTGCTGCCGCGCTACGCCGGCTCCGGCTTCCCGACGACCTGGTGGTACGACGAGGCGCGCGCCGCCAAGACCGGGGCCCCGCGGTGACGGGCCGGTCCTGGCGGCCGAGCCGGCGCGGCCTCATCCTCGGCGCCGGCGCGCTCGCCGCGATCCGTCCCGCCTGGGCAGAAGGCAAGGAGCGCCACGGCCTGTCGAGCTTCGGCGAGCTGAAATACGGCCCCGGCTTCGAGCATTTCGACTACGTGAACCCGATCGCCCCCAAGGGCGGCCGGTTCTCGACACAGCTCGCCGGCACCATCGGCAACCAGTCGCTCAACACCTTCAACACGCTCAACATCTACGTGCTGCGCGGTGACGGCGCGGCCGGGCTGGACCAGACCTTCGACAGCCTGATGGTCCGCGCGCTCGACGAGCCGGACGCCGTCTACGGGCTGGTGGCGCGCGCCGTGACGGTGAGCCCGGACGGACTGACCTTCCGGTTCGCGCTGCGCCCGCAGGCCCGGTTCCACGACGGCTCGCGGCTGACCGCGCAGGACGCCGCCTTCAGCCTCAGGCTCCTGCGCGACAAGGGCCATCCCTCGATCTCCGAGGTGATCCGGCCGATGACCGACGCCCGGGCCGAGGGCGACGAGACGCTCGTCATCACCTTCGCCGAGGGCCGCGCCCGCGACCTGCCGCTGTTCGTGGTCCAGCTGCCGATTTTTTCCGCGTCCTATTACGCCAAGCGCGACTTCGAGGCCGCGAGCCTCGAGGCGCCGCTGGGCTCGGGCGCTTACCGGGTCGGCGCGGTCGATCCCGGCCGCTCGATCGGACTCGACCGGGTGCCGGATTACTGGGCCGCCGACCTCGCGGTGACGGCCGGCCAGAACAACTTCGACGCGATCCGCTACGAGTATTTCCGGGATCGCACCGTGGCGTTCGAGGCGTTCAAGAGCGGCGCCTTCACGTTCCGCGAGGAGTTCACCGCCCGGGTCTGGGCCACCGGCTACGACTTTCCCGCCGCCACCGAGGGGCGGGTGATCCGACAGACCGTGCCGGATGCGCGGCCGAGCGGGACGCAGGGCTGGTGGATCAACACCCGCCGCGAGCCGTTCCACGACCCGCGCATCCGTGAGGCGATCGGCCTGTGCTTCGACTTCGAATGGTCGAACCGCAACCTGATGTACGGCGCCTACACGCGCACCGCCTCGTTCTTCGAGAATTCCGACCTCAAGGCCACGGGCAAGCCCTCGGCCGAGGAGCTGGCCCTGCTGGAGCCGATCAAGGACCTGCCCCCGGAGGTGTTCGCCGAGGCCTGGACGCCGCCGGTCTCGGACGGGTCCGGCCAGGACCGGGCGCTGCTCAAGCGGGCCGACGCGCTGCTGCGCGAGGCCGGCTGCACCCGCCAGGGCAGCGGCCTCCTGCTGCCGGGGGGCAAGCCCCTTTCCATCGAGTTCCTGGACGACGACCCGGTCTTCCAGGCGGTGACCCAGCCGTTCATCCGCAATCTCGGGCTGCTCGGGATCAAGGCGAGCCATCGCACCGTGGATCCGTCGCAGTACCAGGCCCGGGTCAACGACTTCGACTTCGACGTCACGTCCCGCCGCTTCGCCGGCGGCGTCACCCCGGGCACGGAGCTGCGCGAGCTCTACGGCTCCAAGGCAGCCGCCACACCGGGCTCCAACAACCTCTCGGGCGTGGCCGATCCGGCCATCGACGCGCTGCTCACGGCCATCGCGGATGCCAAGTCCCGCGCCGCGCTGACCACCGCGTGCAAAGCCCTCGACCGGGTGCTGCGGGCCCGGCGCCTCTGGGTGCCGATGTGGTATTCCGGCGCCCACCGCCTCGCCCTGTGGGACGTCTACGGCCGCCCGGCCAACCCGCCGAAATACGATCTCGGCGCCCCCGGCACCTGGTGGTTCGACGCCGACAAGGCCAAGCGGATCGGGCGGGACTGAGACCATGCTCGGCTACATCCTGCGCCGCATCGGCCTGATGATCCCGACCCTGTTCGGGATCATGCTGATCACCTTCACCATCGTGCAGTTCGCCCCCGGCGGCCCGGTGGAGCGGGTGCTGTCGCAGATGAAGGGTCAGGGCGACGGCACCCTGTCGCGGCTCACCGGCGGGGGCGGCGACCTCGGCGGCGGCGGTCGTCCGGCAGGGGG
>NZ_VRVG01000224.1:0-4317 GCF_008040085.1 Methylobacterium sp. WL7
CTCCCGATCCGGCCTGAAGGCCGGCCCACCCTCCCCCGCAGAGGGGGGAGGGAGACGCGTCTGGGGTTAGCCTTGGCCCAAATCCGGCAGCGATGTGAGAATATCGTAGCCCGTGCGGGAAAGGGAGCGCGTCGCGTTCTGCAAGAGCAAGAGCCTTCAAATCCTTGACGGCCCTCGCCTCACGATAAGAGCGCCTATTACTTCGCCGCCGCCGTCAGCGGGCAGCCGCTCTCGGCCGGGCTCGCGTAGGCTTCCTTGCCCGGGATGGTCGCGAGTTGCTTGTAGAGGTCCCACGGGCCCTTCGACTCGGCCGGCTTCTTGACCTCGAACAGGTACATGTCGTGCACCATGCGGCCGTTCGGCTGCACCGTGCCGCCATGGGCGAACACGTCGTCCACCGGGAGCGCCTTGAGCTTGGCGTTGACCGCCTCGGTCTCGTCGGTGCCGGCGGCCTTGACGGCCTTCAGGTAGGACAGCACCGCCGAGTAGGTGCCGGCCTGGATCATGTTGGGCATCCGACCGGTGCGCTTCATGTAGCGCTGGCCGAAGGCGCGGGTCTCGTCGTTGGCGTCCCAGTACCAGCCCTCGGTCAGGGTCAGGCCCTGCGCGACCTTGAGGCCGAGCCCCTCCACCTCCGAGAGGGTGAACAGCAGGGCCGCGAGCTTCTGGCCGCCCTCGACGATGCCGTACTCGGCCGCCTGCTTGATCGCGTTGGAGGTGTCCAGCCCGGCATTGGCGAGCCCGATCACCTTGGCCTTCGAGCCCTGCGCCTGGAGCAGGAACGAGGAGAAGTCCTGGTTCGAGAGCGGGTGGCGGACGCTGCCCAGCACCTTGCCGTTGTTGGCCAGCACCACGCGGCTGGTATCGGCCTCCAGCGCCGAGCCGAAGGCGTAGTCGGCGGTGAGGAAGAACCAGGTGTCGCCGCCGGCCCGGGTCAGCGCGCCGCCGGTGCCGACCGCCAGCGCGCGGGTGTCGTAGGCCCAGTGGTAGCCGTAGGGCGTGCACGCCTTGCCGGTGAGGTCGCTGGAGGCCGCCCCGGTGGTGATCGTGATCTTCTTCTTCTCGCGGGACAGGCCCTGGACCGCCAGCGCCACCGACGAGGTGGTCAATTCCATGATCGCGTCGACGCCGTCGCGGTCGTACCATTGCCGGGCGATGCCCGAGGCGATGTCCGGCTTGTTCTGGTGGTCGGCCGCGAGGATCTCGATCGGCACGCCGTCGACCTTGCCGCCGAAATCCTCCACCGCCATCCGGGCGGCTTCCACCGAGCCCTGGCCGCCGAACTGAGCATAGAGGCCGGACTGGTCGTTGAGCACGCCGATGCGCAGCGCGTTGCCCGAGAAGGCGCCGGCCGCGGCACCCTGTGCGGCCGCCGGGCCCGAGCCCAGAGCCAGGGCGGTGGCCAGCACCGCACCGCCAAATGTCCTGATCATGTCACTCCCCGGCATGTTTTGCCCGGATGATCCGAGCACCCGATTCTGACGCGGGTTCGGCCGCAGACTATTGCAGCCGCGGATGCTGCGCCACGGCCAGGATTGAGCCGCGCGTGAGAGATCGCGCCGGTTGTGACCGACCCGGCAACCGCCCCGTTTCCGGACCGTATCCGACCGGGACAGTTATAATACCTTAACCATAAGTACACGAATGGCCCCGCAGGGTCCGGGGATGGACGGCAATTCGGCCGTCTCCGGCGCGTGGCGATGCGATGAATCCAGCCCGTCTCGCCGTCCTCGGCATCGCCCTCGCAGCGGGCAGCGGGGCGGCCTTCCTGATGAGCGGCGGCGACCCGCCTCCGCCGCCGCCGGCCCCGAAGGCCGAGCTGCCGCCGCCGCCTCCGGTGACCGAGGTGCTGGTGGCCGCCGCCGACATGCCCATGGGCCAGGTGCTGCGGGCCGCGGACCTGCGCTGGCAGCCCTGGCCGGACGCCGCGATGACGGCGGGCTACATCAGCCGCAAGGACAACGCGAAGGCGCTGGACGAGACGGTCGGCGCCTCCGTGCGTTCGGGCTTCCTCGCCGGCGAGCCGATCCGGGCGCAGAAGCTGGTCCGGCCCGACAGCGGGTTCATGGCCGCGATCCTGCCCTCCGGGATGCGCGCGGTCGCCATCGTCACCGACAGCCGCGGCACCAACTCCGCCGGCGGCTTCATCCTGCCCAACGACCGCGTCGACGTGATCCGCACCTTTCGCGACGACGCGAACTCCCGCGCCAACAACAGCGAGGTGCAGCTCTCCCAGACCATCCTGACCGATATCCGCGTCCTGGCGATCGGTCAGCTGATCCAGGAGAAGAACGGCACCAACGTCGTCACCGGCGAGACCGCCACGCTCGCCGTCACCCCCGCCCAGGCGGAGACACTGACACTCGCCCAGAAGGTCGGCTCGCTGTCGCTGTCGCTGCGCAGCCTCGCGGATGCGGGACGGCCGCCCGAGCCCCCCGAAGCCCAGCCGGGCGAGGCCGCGATGGCGCAGACGCCCGAACCCGGATTGACCGTCGTGCGCTTCGGCGTCGCGCGGCAGCAGACGCCGTGATCCCCATGACCGACCTGCCGACCCTCCTCCGTCCGGCGCGCGTCCTCGCGCTGCTCGCCCTGGTGGCCGGGGGCCCCGCCCTCGGGCAGGAACGGCCGACGCTCGGGCCCGCCCCGGTGCTCACCGTCGGCTCGGCGGAGGCCGCCTCGTCCCGCCGGGTCGAGCTGACCGCCGGCCGCTCGGTGATCGTCGACCTGCCGCGGGACGCCAAGGAGGTGTTCGTCGCCAACCCGGCGGTGGCCAACGCGGTGGTCCGCTCGACCCGGAAGGTGTTCGTGATCGGCATGGCCGACGGCGCGACCTCGATCTTCATCCTCGACGCCGAGGGCCGCCAGATCGCCGCCCTCGACGTGACCGTGGCCCGGGACCTGAACCTCGGGACTTTGCGCGAACTGCTCGGCCAGAGCATCCCGGGCGGTCGCTTCGACGTGCGCTCGTCGGGCGCCTCGGTCCTGCTGTCGGGTTCGGTCAACTCCTCCTCGGACGCCCAGCAGGCGATCGACATCGCCAACGCCTTCGTCGGCCTGGGCGGGGCCGCGGCCGCCACCGGTGCGCCGAGCGGCGGCGTCTCGGCCGGGGCGCGGGGCGCGGTGATCAACAACCTGACGATCCGCAACAAGGACCAGGTGATGCTCCGCGTCACCGTGGTCGAGGTGTCCCGCAACGTCCTGAAGCAGTTCGGGATCAACATGACCGGCAATTGGTCGGCCTTGAATCCGCTCGGGTCGGCGGCGTCGCCGGCCCTGACCAACAACCTGCCGTTCCCGATCACGGGCGGAACGACACCCACCGGCAACCAGATCCAGGCCTCGATCCAGGGGGCCGGCTTCTCGCTGCAGGCGACCCTCAAGGCCTTCGAGCAGGCCGGTGTCTCACGGGTTCTGGCGGAGCCGACGCTGACCGCGATCTCCGGTGAGGCGGCGAAGTTCTTGGCCGGCGGCGAGTTTCCGGTGCCTTCCGCGGCATCGAGCTGTGTCGGCGGCATCTGTTCTGCGCCGGGGATCACCTTCAAGCCCTACGGTGTGGCGTTGAGCTTCACCCCCGTTGTGCTGGCCGACAACCGCATATCGATCCGCGTCGCCACCGATGTGACCGAGATCGATCCCCAGAACAGCTTCAACTACACGAACGACGGCGTCACCACCGCCATCCCGGGCACCCGGGTGCGCCGTTCCGAGACCACGGTCGAGTTGCCCTCGGGCGGCGTGATGATGACCGCCGGCCTGATCCAGCAGGTCAACAAGCAGGCGATCACCGGCCTGCCCGGCCTGGTCAACCTGCCGATCCTCGGCACGCTGTTCCGGTCCCGGGACTACCAGCGCATGGAGACCGAGCTGATGATCATGTGCACCCCCTACATCGCCCGGGCGATGGAGCCCAAGCAGGTGACCCGGCCCGACGACAACTTCGTCGACGCCACCGACGGGCAGGCGGTGCTGCTCGGGCAGGTCAACCGCCTCTACGGCAAGGTCGGCGCCGCCCCGCTCGGGCGCACCTATCGTGGCCGCGTCGGCTTCATCGTCGAGTAGCGCCCCGCTTCCAGGACCGGATCCATGACCGTGCGTCCCTCGCCCCGCCGCGCTGCCCCAATCTTGCGGAGCCTTGCGATGTCCATAGGCCGACCCGTGTGCGACGCGCCGCCTCGCCTCTGCCGAGCGGGTGGCGATGTTGACACTTCGCTGCCGGACGAGGTCACCGGCCAGGGACACGCGCATCTCCCTCTCCCCTCTGCGGGGGAGGGTGGCCCCCGAAGGGGGTCGGGAGAGGGGCAGCGCGACGCTGGAGGA
>NZ_VRVG01000225.1:0-4291 GCF_008040085.1 Methylobacterium sp. WL7
CCCGCAGCACCGTCCCCGACAACCCGGCCACCCGCACCCGCGCCCCCGCCGGCAAATCCGGCCCTTCGATCCGCCAGAGCGTGTCGTCGAAGCGGATGCGGCCGGCGCCCTGGAGGATCGGCTCGGCGAGCACGCCCTCGCGGCCGATCAGGCCGCGGTCGGCGCGGTTGAGGGCGTCGCGGGAATCCGTGCGGCGGTGCAGGCGCGTGGCGAGGCCGACCAGGAGGACGGCCGTGGCCGCGAACAGCAGGGTCTGGCCCTGCCAGGGCATCGGGATCAGCGCCGCGGCGAGGCCGGTCGCCACGGCGGCGAGGCCGAGCCAGATCAGGAATACCCCCGGCGCCACGATCTCGGCGCCCGCCAGGACGAGGCCGCCGATCACCCAGCTCCAGGCCGGCCCGAGGGCCGCCAGGATCCCGAAGCCGTCGGTCATGGGGTTCCGGCCCGCGGAGCCGACACGTTGGGCGGCGAGCCGGCGCGCCGGGGCGGGGCGGCAGCCTCGCCGAAGACCGCGCGGGTGAGCTCGCCGATGCCGCCCAGCGTGCCCGCGAGCGCCGCCGCCTCGATCGGCACCACCACCACGCGCTGGTTCGGCGCGGTGGCCAACGCCCGCACCGCGTCGACGTATTTCTCCGCCACCAGAAAGTTGGCCGCCGCGATGTCGCCCTCGGCGATCGCCCGGCTGAGCATCCCGGTCGCCGCCGCCTCGGCCTCGGCCGAGCGCTCGCGCGCCTCGGCGTCGCGGAACGCGGCCTCCCGGCGGCCCTCCGCCTCCAGGATCGCCGATTGCTTGCGCCCCTCGGCCCGCAGGATCTCGGCGGCCCGCTGCCCCTCCGCCTCCAGGATCGAGGCGCGCTTCTCGCGCTCGGCCTTCATCTGCCGGGCCATGGCGCCGGCGAGGTCGGCCGGGGGCACGATGTCCTTGATTTCGATCCGGTTGATCTTGACGCCCCAGGGCGAGGCCGCCGCGTCCAGCACCCGCAGCAGGCGCTCGTTGATCTCGTCCCGGTGGGCGAGGAGCTGGTCGAGATCCATCGAGCCGACCACGGTGCGGATGTTGGTCATGGTCAGGGTGGTCATGGCCAGGTCGAGGTTCGAGACCTCGTAGGAGGCGCGGGCCGCGTCGAGCACCTGGTAGAACACCACCGCGTCGATCGTGACGCCGGCATTGTCGCGGGTGAAGGCCTGCTGGCTCGGGACGTCGACCACCTGCTCCATCACGTTCACCCGCCGGCCGACGCGCTCGACGAACGGGATGATCAGGCCGAGGCCCGATTCGAGGGTGCGGTTGTAGCGGCCGAACCGCTCGACCGTGAAGACGTGGCCCTGCGGGATCATCTTCACGCCGGCCGCCAGCGTGACCACCGCCAGCGCCGCCGCGCCGAGCGCGAACGTGCTCAGACCGATCGTGAGATCCATGAAGCCCCTCCCCGGCCGCACGGCGTCGACGGGCGGCTCAGATGCCAGCGTACCAGCTGAACCCGAGGCCCGCGACCATGCTGCCGCGGCCGTGGCCGATGCCGTCGACGCGGTCCACAGCCTCGATGCTGGCGAGGTATTTCAAGGACTTGTAGCCGAGCTGTCGCTCCACCCGGAGGCGAACCGGGGCGCCGTGGGCCACCGGCAGGTCGGCGCCGTTCATGCCGTAGGCCAGGATGGTCTGCGGGTGGAGGGCGTCGAACAGGTCGTAGCTGTCCCACCAGCCGTCGACGCTGCGCATCACCACGTAGCGCGCCTCCGGGCGCATCCCGGCGGCGGCGAGCACCAGGGACAGCGGAACGCCGGTCCACTGGCCGATCGCCGACCAGCCCTGCTCGCAGGAATGGAGCGTGATCTGCGTGCGCGCCGGCATCGCCTTCAGCGCGGCGAGCGAGAACGCCCCAGGCCGCTCGACGAGGCCCGTGACCGGCAGGCGCCAATCCGAGAAGCCCTGCGCCTTCGAGCGGCGATAGGCCGGGTCGTCGGGGTCGGTGGTGTTGATGGTCGGGAACACCGCCGAGATCGCCTCGGGGCCGAATTCCCGGGCGAGCGGCTGGCGCGCCAGCAGCAGGCGCTGCCCCGCGAAGGTCAGCCAGTCGCTCAACCCGTAGGGATTGGGGCGCAGCTGCGGCGCGCCGGGATCGCAGCCGCCGACGAGGCCGGCCGCGCCGATCCCGGCGGTCCCGACGATCAGGCGGCGACGGGTCAGCGCGCTCATGGGTTCTCCTCCGCGTTGCCGGCACGCCCGGCGATCATGCCGCGCATGAGGTCCAGCGGCCGGTTCGCCAACACCTGCCAGATGTGGATGGCGAGGAACGCGACCATCGCGAAGGCCGCCAGGAAGTGGATCGTCCGGGCCGATTGCCGCCCGCCGAACAGCGTGAACAGCTCAGGCCAGGCCGCGGTGACGCCGGGCGACATGGTCAGGCCGCTGAGCAGCATCAGCGGCGCGAGCACCAGCAGGACGACGAGGTAGGCGAGCTTCTGGAGCGCGTTGTAGCGGCCGGTCGCCGGCGCCCCGCCGCGCAGGCGCAGATGCGACCGGACCTCGCCGGCGAGCGCCCGCGGCCGGATCTCGGCCGGCTCCGGCAGCAGGCGCCGCCGCAGATGCCCGCGCAGCAGCGCCAGGGCCAGGTAGGCGGCCCCGTTGAGGACGAAGATCCAGGCGGCCAGGAAGTGCAGGTTGCGCGCCCAGCCGGTCTGCTCGAGGTTCACCGGCAGCGGCAGGGCGATCCAGGCCGGCGCGTCGTTGGCCCCGGTCTCGCCCCAGAACAGCTTCGGCAGGGCGAGCAGGATCGCGGTGCCGCTGACCATCAGCGCCAAGGTCGCGGCGGCGCCGGTCCAGTGGGTCAGGCGGACCCAGGCGGGGTGGCGCACCCGGCTGAATGGTCGACCTCGCGTCTCGATCATCATCGGTTCAGACCGCAGCCCTTATGACGGTGGGAACGCGCTGCGTCCGTCGTCGCTCCCGGCGTCGATGACGCAACGCTTGATGAAGAAAAGATGGGCATGATACCCGCCACGCTCGCTGCGGACGAAATTCCTTTCGCTTCGCTGCGGCCGGCAAAGATCCCCACACAACCGGATTCGGTGCGCGCGTGAAGATCGCTGTCCTGGCACATCTGAAGTACCCGATCGGCCAGCCCTATGCCGGCGGTCTGGAGATGCACACGCATCTGCTGACCGTGGCGTTGAAGCGGCGCGGGCACGATGTGACGCTGTTCGCCAGCCGGGGCTCGGACCCGGCGCTCGAACCGGTGATGCTGTGCGACCCGACCGGCGACGCCGTGGCGGATCCCGAGCGCGAGGAGGCGATCGACGCGGCCGAGTACGACGCCTACCGGCGGATGATGGAGCTGGTCGCGGCCGGCGGGTTCGACCTCGTGCACAACAACGCGCTGCACGCCCTGCCCCTGCAGATGAGCGCCCGGCTCGGGCTGCCCTGGGTCACGGTGCTGCACACCCCGCCCTTCGACGCCCTGGTCTCCGGCGTGGTGCAGGCCGATCCCGACATGGCCTTCCTGGCGGTCTCGCCCTCGCTCGCCCAGGAATGGCAATCGCTCGTGCCCGGCGCGCAGGTGGTCGACAACGGCGTCGACCTCTCGACCTTCGCGTATTCGGAGACTCCCGACGCTCCGCCCTTCGCGTTCTGGTCCGGCCGGATCGTACCCGAGAAGGGGCTTCACCTCGCCATCGACGCCGCCCGCGCGGCCGGGCTGCCGCTGACCTTCGCGGGCCCCAAGCTCAATCCCGGCTACTGGGCGGCCGAGATCGCCCCGCGGCTCGGGCCCGACCTGACCCATCTCGGCCACCTCTCGCACCGGGACCTCGCGCACCATCTCGGCCGCGCCCGGGTGGCGATCGTGTCGCCGCGCTGGGAGGAGCCGTTCGGCCTCGTGGTCGCCGAGGCGCTCGCCTGCGGCACGCCGGTGGCCGCCTTCCGCCGGGGCGCGATGCCCGACATCCTCGACGCCCAGTGCGGCCGCCTCGCCCGGCCGGACGATTCACAGGACCTCGCCGTGGCGATCCGGGACGCCGGCGGCCTGTCGCGCCGGGCCTGCCGCGACCGGGCCGAGGCCCTCTACGACGCCGCCGCCATGACCGATCGCTATCTCGAGAGCTACGATGCCGTGATGGCGCGCTGCGCCGAGCGGGCGCAGCCGACGCTACGGGTGGCCGGCGGGCGGGCGTAACGGAGACCGGCGGGGGCCTGCCTGGCAGAGCGGGCCGGGATGTTCGCACGCCGTCTTCCGGATGTCGGCGCCATCGCCCGCCGCGCTCTCCCTCCCCACTCTGTGGGGGAGGGTGGGCC
>NZ_VRVG01000226.1:0-4291 GCF_008040085.1 Methylobacterium sp. WL7
TCGCACCGCCCGTCTCAGCCAGCACCTTCGTGATCGCCGCCGTCAGCGACGTCTTGCCGTGGTCGACGTGACCGATCGTGCCGATGTTGCAGTGCGGCTTGGTGCGAGCGAACTTTTCCTTGCCCATCAGAGCCTCCTAAATTCGAAATCGTGTTGCGGATGAAGAGGTGGTTCCAGCGCAGCCCTAGGCGTCGTAGCCCTAGGCGTACTTGGCGATGACCTTGTCGGCCTCGCCGCGCGGCACCTCTTCGTAGTGGTCGAACTGCATAGTGAAGTTCGCCCGGCCCTGCGACATCGAGCGCAGGTTGTTCACGTAGCCGAACATGTTGGCCAGCGGCACCATCGCGTTGATGACATTGGCGTTGCCGCGCATGTCCTGACCCTGGATCTGGCCGCGGCGGGAGTTGAGATCGCCGATCACCGAACCGGTGTACTCTTCCGGCGAGACGACCTCGACCTTCATCACCGGCTCAAGCAGGACCGAACCACCCTTCTGGAGCGCCTCGCGCAGAGCAGCCCGGGACGCGATCTCGAAGGCGAGTGCAGACGAATCGACGTCGTGGTACGCGCCGTCGATCAGCTCGACCTTGACGTCGACCACCGGGAAGCCAGCCAGCACGCCGGCGCCGAGGACCGAGTTGAGGCCCTTCTCGACGCCCGGGATGTACTCCTTCGGCACCGCGCCGCCGACGATCTTCGACTCGAACTGGAAGCCGGCACCCGGCTCGTTCGGCTCCACGACGAACTTGACGCGGGCGAACTGGCCCGTGCCACCGGTCTGCTTCTTGTGGGTGTAGTCGATCTCCTGACGGCGGGTCAGCTTCTCACGGTAGGCCACCTGCGGCTGGCCGATGTTCGCGTCGACCTTGTAGGTGCGGCGCAGGATGTCGACCTTGATGTCCAGGTGAAGCTCACCCATCCCCTTGAGGATTGTCTGGCCGGATTCTTGGTCCGTCGAGACCCGGAAGGACGGATCCTCGGCGGCGAGCTTGGCGAGCGCGATACCGAGCTTCTCCTGGTCGGCCTTCGACTTCGGCTCGACGGCGATCTCGATCACCGGCTCCGGAAACTCCATGCGCTCCAGGATCACGGCTTTCTGCGGATCGCACAGGGTGTCGCCGGTGCGGGTGTCCTTCAGGCCGGCGAGGGCGACGATGTCGCCCGCGAAGGCCTCCTTGACGTCCTCACGGTTGTTGGCGTGCATCAGGAGCATGCGGCCGACGCGCTCCTTCTTGTCGCGCGTCGAGTTGATGACGTTGGCGCCCGATTCGATCTTGCCCGAGTACACGCGGCAGAACGTGATCGTGCCGACGTGGGGATCGTCCATGATCTTGAAGGCGAGCATGGAGAAGGGATCGGAATCCGTCGGGTGACGAACGACCGGCTCCTCGGTCTTGAAGTCGAGGCCGTCGACGTCTCCGCGATCGGCCGGGGAGGGGAGGTAATCCACCACCGCGTCGAGCAGGGGCTGCACGCCCTTGTTCTTGAAGGCCGAACCGCAAAGCACCGGATGGAAGGCGCGCAGCTGCACGGCGCGACGCACGAGCATGTGCATCGTCTCGGCATCCGGCTCGGTGCCGTCGAGATAGGCCACCATGGCCTCGTCATCGAGTTCGACGCAGGCCTCGACCAGCTTGCTGCGGTACTCGACGGCCTGGTCCTTGAGCTCTTCGGGGATCTCAACCTCGGAGAAGTCGGCGCCCAGGGTCTCACCGGACCAGACGATCGCCTTCATCTTGATGAGATCGATCACGCCCTTGAAGCTGGACTCCGAGCCGATCGGCAGCTGCAGGCAGACCGGCTTGCCGGCGACGCGGTCGATGATGTCGGCTACGCACTTGAAGAAGTCCGCGCCGATCTTGTCCATCTTGTTGACGAACACGACGCGCGGGACGTCGTACTTGTCGGCCTGGCGCCAGACGGTCTCTGTCTGGGGCTCGACGCCCTGGTTGCCGTCGAGCACGCAGACGGCGCCGTCGAGCACGCGCAGGGAACGCTCGACCTCGATGGTGAAGTCGACGTGGCCGGGGGTGTCGATGATGTTCAGGCGCTTCTCGCGCCAGAAGCACGTCGTCGCGGCGGACGTGATGGTGATGCCGCGCTCCTGCTCCTGCTCCATCCAGTCCATGGTGGCGGCGCCGTCGTGGACTTCGCCGATCTTATGCGACTTTCCGGTGTAGTAGAGGATCCGCTCCGTGGTCGTGGTCTTCCCGGCATCAATGTGGGCCATGATGCCGAAGTTGCGGTAGTCCTCGATCGCGTGCGTGCGGGGCATCGGATTGCTCCTGAGAGACGGCGGAACCGCTTACCAGCGGTAGTGCGAGAAGGCGCGGTTGGCTTCAGCCATCCGGTGCGTATCTTCCCGCTTCTTGACGGCGTTGCCGCGGTTGTTCGCGGCGTCGAGCAGCTCGGCGGAGAGCCGCTCGATCATGGTGCGGTCGTTGCGCGACCGGGCGGCCTGGATCAGCCAGCGGATGGCGAGGGCCTGACGGCGCTCGGTCCGAACCTCGACGGGGACCTGGTAGGTCGCGCCGCCGACGCGCCGGGAGCGCACCTCGATCATCGGGGCGACGTTGTCGAGCGCGGCGCGGAACACCTCGATCGGGTTGGCCCGGGCGCGGTTCTCGACGATGTCGAAGGCGCCGTAGACGATCCGCTCGGCGGTCGACTTCTTGCCCTCGTACATGATCGAATTCATGAACTTCGTCAGCACCACGTCCCCGTACTTCGGGTCCGGGATGATCTCACGCTTCTCGGCAGAGTGACGACGGGACATCTCTTAAACTCTCAAACGAGTCTGACTTAAGCACCCCGCGCAGGCCGCCTTGGCTCTTTTGATGAAGCCGGCGACATCCTTACGAGGCCGTGGAAAGGCCTTTGCGCGACCGGATAAACTCCGGCCGGCGATCTTACTTCGGCCGCTTGGCGCCGTACTTCGAACGGCGCTGCTTCCGGTTCTTCACGCCCTGCGTGTCGAGCACGCCGCGGAGGATGTGGTAGCGCACACCCGGAAGATCCTTCACGCGGCCGCCGCGGATCATGACGACCGAGTGCTCCTGGAGGTTGTGGCCCTCACCAGGAATGTAACCGATCACCTCGAAGCCGTTGGTCAAACGGACCTTGGCGACCTTACGAAGGGCCGAGTTCGGCTTCTTCGGGGTCGTCGTGTAGACCCGGGTGCAGACGCCGCGCTTCTGCGGGCAAGCGTCAAGCGCCGGAACCTTGTTGCGGCTCCGCTGGATCTTCCGCGGCTGGGCGATCAGCTGGTTGATCGTCGGCATCCTGTGCCCTCTTCCTCGGTCACCTTGGCCGGATTGCCCAAGGCAATCCGCAAAACGAATATGCGCCGGAGGTCCTGTCACAGACCCTCGGCGCGGTGTGGGCAGAGGAGCACGCCCGAAACGAACGCGCTCGTACCTACGGATCTGACTTAGAGCGTCAGGCGATTTGAGCCTTCGGATCGCTCGGGGCGATCGCGGCGCCCGGGGGTCAAACCCTAGGGCCGTCGGCAGCCAATGGCCGTCCGAAGTGGCGCGCTTCTAGCCTCGGTTAACCCGCAGGTCAATGCGTCGATCGCGATATTCTTGGCTCTTCGGCGATCAAATGATCGGCGCGGTCGTCAAACGCGTGGGCTGCGATGTCCTATGCGTTCGGGGCGATAGGTGGAAGACCGAACCGGTTCTGCTCCGCGTCGCCGGCTTTTGCCAGCACCTGTACGATGAACCAGATCCAAAATCCGAAGGTGGCAACGCCAGTCAGCAAGGCGAGAGTGCTGAACAAGACAGGAACCCCGATCGCATGGCGGCTGTAAGATGAGAGAAAGCCAATCGATGCACAGAGGAAGGACAGCGGGGTGAGGACGTAAGGTACGGCGTTCAGCCAACCGGATCGGTTGACATCATGGCAGCGCTTGATGCCGAGAGCGAGGCCGCACCACGCCGTAACAAGAAAAACGATTATGTTTACGCCTGGAATAAGGCCAAGAACAATGTTCACAATCATCAGCACCAAAAGTCCAAAGGTCCAATAGTCACGACGTCCGATGCGGCCATTTGGATTAAAATAGAATGCGAACCAATCTCGCTGGCGGACAGCCTCACTGAAGGCTGGCGAGAAAACGGGCGCTTGGCCGGGGATGGGGTAGATTTCGCGGGCCTCACCATCGACGACCACGAAGTCCACAGCCTGCCCAGCCCGTGTGCTAGCGCCGTTCAGATCTGCGCTTGAAAAACGATAGCGCTGACCGTCGTCGCCCGAGATTGCGCCCTGCGTACTTGCGTTGGGTACTGCC
>NZ_VRVG01000227.1:0-4208 GCF_008040085.1 Methylobacterium sp. WL7
ACGCCTGGACCCCAGGGCGATAGGCCTTGCGGCGCGCCGGCTCAGGCGGCCTGGGTCGCCACGACGATCTCGCGCCCGCAGGCGGTCAGCGCCGCCTCGATCTGGCTCAGGCGGGATTCGTGGTCGAGATCGAGAAGCCGGTCGACCTGCGGCGGGTGCACGCGCAGCCGGCCGACGAGATCGGCCTTGCGGATGCCGGTCTCCAGCATCGCCCGATAGAGTTCGAGCTTGAGGGCCGTGAGCGCCGACAGGGCGACGGCGTGGCCGTTGATCGGGCCGGGCGGCGGGACCGGCTGTCGTGCAGTGATGCGCCCCTTGAGGGCTGTCGCCACCGCATCCGCGCCGTGGACGAGCGCGTCGGCCGAGCCCTCGCCGAAGCTCGTGACCTCCGGGAGGTCCGGGCAGGTCACCAGCAGGGTTCCGTCGGCGTCCGGGGTCAGCGTCACGGGATACCTGAGCATCGCTCCTAATCCTTGATATCCAGATCCTTCAGGATCTTCTTCCAGAGCCCGGTGCCGAGTTCCTTCGCGCCGCCATGCTGCGGAAGCACCGACATCCGGCCCTCGCGGCGGACGATCAGGTGGCCGCCCTTGCCGGGCTCGAAGCTGCATCCATGGCGGGCGAGGAAGCGCCTGGCCTGGCTGCTGTTCACGCGGAGCGACGCATCCGTTGCATCCTCCCGGGGCACACGCGATGCAACATATATGTTGTTTCGTGCGCCGAGTCCAGGAAGGCCCGGACCCCGCCGGTCGGGCGATCCGGGTCCATTCACGCGGGAGCGCGGCGCCCTACCTCATTGGTCCGCGACTGGACCGTGAAAGGACCGCTCCCATGCCCCTCACCCGCTACCTGGACGGCGGCGCCCACATCCTGGCCGCCGACGACAACCTGATCCGGTTCGCCATGACCAACGGCGAGCGGGTGATCGGGATCGACGTTCCGATCCCGGTTCTGCGCCAGACGTTCGCCGGCGGGGCCGACCTCGCACCCCTCGACCTGTTCGCCCGGAACCAGGCGGCGATCGAGGCCGCGGCCAGCGCCGCCTACGACAAGACCGCGACCCCGAACGACCTGCTCGACATGGGCCCCGAGGACTTTTCGGGTCCGCCGGCCGCGGCCAAGCTCTGAGCCCGACCGTCCGGGAGCGCGCGCGGCAGCCGAAAGGCTCCGCGGCGCGGCCGGGAGCCTCCGCCCCGCGGAACAGCGGCGACGCGCAAATGCCGCGGGGCACCCGCCACGTTTCGGCCTGTTGATCCCAGAGAAGGGGCCGCGTCGGACGCGTCGCGTCCCGCGTTCCTCTGGACGGATCCCTATGCCCGGTGACCTGATCCCCTGCAGCCTGTTCCTGATCGGGATCCTCACCTCGGTGGCCGCCGACTGTCGGCTGCGCCGGGCGGAGGCCGCCCCGTGGGCGAACGGCTGCATCGCGGTGGTCGGGGCCGCGATGGTGTTCGCCGCCTGCGCGACCGCGATCCGCTGAGGCCGGGGGCAGGCGCGGGGCGACCGGAGGGGGGCCAAAGGTATGACCGCCCCGGCGGCGATTCGGAGGAACCTGCGGCCCCCCCGCGCACTTCCCCAGCCGTGATCCTGGGCCGCGTTCCGTCGCGCGGCCGGCGCGATGAGGTTTCCATGGTTTCGATCCAGGCGATCGTCGGGTGCGCGCTCGTCCTGTCCGGGCTCTGCGTCGAGAACGTCGCGAGCCGGAGCTGGCGCGGCGGCGTGCGCGCCGACCGGCTCGACGCGAGGGCCGTCCTGGCGCTCGGCCTTCCCGCCCTCGGGCTGGCGCTGATGGCGGCGCCGCTCGCCTGAACCAGTCCCGCTCCGCGATGGGCGCGCGTTGACGCTCGCGGCCGCGCGCATTACCTCCCGGTCTCGCTGGCCGCGTCGGGCGAGTGGGGCGGGTCTCGCGACACCGCGCCCCCTGCCGCGGACCGGGATCGCCGACACACGGTCGTCAAGTCCCGCATGGATACCCAACCGGACACGGCCCTGCGGCCGGACCCGATCGACGAGACGACCGGGCGCCTGTCGGAGCCTTCGCAGGCGCTCGACCCGAAAAGCCTGGTCATGCGGTTCGGCGCGGACGCGCCGCTGCTGACCGACGCCGGCGTCGAGCTCGCGCCCTTCCAGATCGCCTACCAGACCGCCGGCACCCTGAACGAAGCGGGCACGAACGCGGTGCTGATCTGCCACGCGCTCACCGGCGACCAGTATTTCGCCCATCCGCATCCGCTCACCGGCAAGCCCGGCTGGTGGGAGACCCTGGTCGGCCCCGGCAAGCCGGTGGACACCGACCGCTACTTCGTCGTCTGCTCGAACGTGATCGGGTCGTGCATGGGCTCCACCGGCCCCGCCTCGATCGATCCCGCCACCGGGCGGCCCTACGGGCTGAACTTCCCGCTGGTGACGATCCGCGACATGGTCCGCGCCCAGATGATGCTGCTGGAGCGGCTCGGCGTGCGCGACCTGTTCTTGTGCATCGGCGGCTCGATGGGCGGGATGCAGGTGCTGCAATGGGCGGCGCTCTATCCCGACCGGGTCTTCGCCGCGATGCCGATCGCCACGGGCCCGCGCCACTCGGCGCAGAACATCGCGTTCCACGAGGTCGGCCGGCAGGCGATCATGGCCGACCCGGCCTGGGCGGACGGGCGCTACCTCGAGGAGGGCACACGGCCGTCCAAGGGGCTCGGCGTCGCCCGGATGGGCGCGCACATCACTTACCTGTCCGAGCCGGCCTTGCACCGGAAGTTCGGACGGCGGTTCCAGGGCGGCTCGGCCCCGACCTTCTCGTTCAACGCCGACTTCCAGATCGAGAGCTACCTGCGCCACCAGGGCCTGAGCTTCGTCGAGCGGTTCGACGCCAACGCCTACCTCTACCTCACCCGGGCGATGGACTATTTCGACCTCGCCGAGGACCATGGCGGCGCGCTGGCCAACGCGTTCCGGGGGATCAAGACCCGGTTCTGCCTGATCTCGTTCACCTCCGACTGGCTGTTCCCGACCTCCGAGTCCCGGGTGATCGTGCACGCCCTGAACGCCGCCGCAGCCCCGGTCGCCTTCGTCGAGGTCGAGACCGACAAGGGCCACGACGCCTTCCTGCTCGACGAGCCGGCGATGTTCTCGGCCGCCCGGGGCTTCATCGACGCCGCCGCCCGGGCCCGCGGCCTATGAGCGGCTCGATGCTGTTCAAGGGTTCCTCGGGCAAGGCCGCCCCCGGCGCGCCGTGGCAATCCACCGACACCCTCCCCCGCACCGCCGAGGGCGGCGGCGCCCGCGTCGACCACATCGTCGTGCTCGGGTTGATGCCGGCGGGCGCCCGCGTCCTCGATATCGGCTGCGGCGACGGCTCCCTGCTGGCGCTGCTGCGCGACCGGCGCGGCATCGACGGCCGCGGGATCGAATTGTCCCGGGACGGGGTCAACGCCTGCCTGGCCCGGGGCCTGTCGGTGATCCAGGGCGACGCCGACACCGACCTGGAGAACTATCCGGACGACGCCTTCGACGTGGTCGTGCTGTCCCAGACCATCCAGGCGACCCGCAATCCCCGGATCGTGCTGGAGCACCTGCTGCGCATCGGCCGGCAGGTGATCATCTCGTTCCCGAATTTCGGGCATTGGCGGGTGCGCTCGGAGCTGGCCCTGCGCGGCCGGATGCCGGTCACCGAGATCATGCCGGATGCCTGGTGGGAGACGCCCAACATCCACCATTGCACGATCCGCGACTTCGTCGGCCTGTGCCGGCTCATCGGCGCCGAGATCGAGACCGCCACCGCCCTGGACGGCCGGGGCCGGCCGATGCGCTTCTCCATGCCCTGGTGGGTTTGGAACCTGTTCGGCGCCCAGGGGGTGTTCCTGCTCCGGCGCGGGCAGCGCTAGCGTCCCGCCCCCGCAGCGGCCACCGGATGCCCGCATCGGTGTGGGCGGCGCGGGCGCAGGATGGAGCGCGGGGCCCCTACCCCGCACGAGCTACCGGATTCACAGATCGCAGTCCGGATGGTTCGCGGCCGCAAAATACATCTGTCCGAGGCCAACACGCGCGTTCCCTCCCCCGCAGAGGGGGAGGGTGGCCCGCGAAGGCGGTCGGGCCGGGACGAAGTCCCGCAAAAGGGGAGCGACGGCGCAGAAACAAGCTTTGCCCGTCATGCCGGCCGCGCCATGTCCTGAGCCCGGGCTCCCCTCTCCCGACCCGGCCTGACGGCCGGCCCACCC
>NZ_VRVG01000228.1:0-4160 GCF_008040085.1 Methylobacterium sp. WL7
CGCCATCACCCGCCCCGCCGCCCGGCTCACCCACGCGGCGGCCCTCATCGCCCTCCAGGCGGCCGTCGCCCACGCGGAGGCGATCGGGGTGCCGGAGGTCGTCGCCGTGGTCGATGCCGACGGCAACCTGCTCGCCTTCCTGCGCATGGACGGCGCCAAGCTGCTGTCCCGGGAGAGCGCCCTGGCCAAGGCGGTGACCGCCGCCTCGAACGGCGCGCCCACCGGCGGGCTCGCCGCCGACCTCGCCGTGACGGTCGGCCTCGCCACCGGCGGGCGGCTGACCAACCTGCCCGGCGGCCTGCCGATCGTGATCGACGGCGCCTGCCTGGGCGGCATCGGGGTCGGGTCCGGTGCCAGCGACCAGGACGTGGCGGTGGCCCGCGCCGCCCTGCGGGCGATCGGCGCGCAGGATCCCGTCACCACGCCCGCCGTCACGCCCTGAACCCGGCGCCTCGACCCGGGTCGGGCGGGCTGGCATGGTGTGGCGGGAGGTTGGGAGACAACCCACGATGGCTCTGACGTTCCGCCTGGACGATCCGACCCAAGCCGACCCGCGCCGCCGCTGGGCCGAGCTCGACCGGGACGCGCGCAGCGCCTGCTACGACAACACCCACGCGGTCGCCGACAGCGCCGCCCAGGTGGCCGCCCGCGACGCCGCCTCGGCCGCCTACCGGGCCAGGCATCCGGCCGGCCTCGACATCCCGTACGGAACCGGCCCCCGCAACGCCCTCGACCTCTACCCGGCCCGCGACGGCTCGGCGCCCGGCCTGGTCTTCCTCCACGGCGGCTACTGGCAGCGGGGCGCCCGCGAACTGTTCGCATGCTTCGCCGAGGGGCCGAACGCCGCCGGCTGGTCGGTGGCGATGGTCGGCTACACCCTCGCCCCGGAGGCGAGCCTGACCCGGATCGCGGCCGAGATCGGCGCGGCGCTGGACTGGATCGGCGCGCACGGCCCCGCGCACGGGATCGGCGGCCCCCTGGTCCTGGCGGGCTGGTCGGCGGGCGGGCTGCTGACCGCGCTCCAGCTCGGTCATCCGGCGATCGCCGCCGGGCTCGCGATCTCGGGGGTCTACGACCTCGCGCCGATCCGCCAGACCGCCCTCGACGACAAGCTCAACCTCACGGAGGCGGAGGTCGAGGCGTTGTCGCCCCTGCGCCGTCCGGTGGTGGGCAAGCCGCTCTGCCTCGCCTACGGGAGCCGCGAGCTGCCGGCCCTGATCCACGACGCCCGCAACCTGCACGCCCTGCGCGCCGCGGCCCACGCGCCGGGTCCCCTGCTGCCGGTGCCGGGCGCCGAGCATTTCTCGGTGCTGGGCGAGCTGCGCCGGCCGGACGGGATTTTGGTGCGGGCCGCGCACGCGCTGCTCGGGGGCTGAGGCCCGGCGACGGGGCGTCGCGCACGGTCGCGCACGAAAGGCCGCGGTGCACGGATGCATCGCCGCAACATGCAGTTGCACGAACCGCGGCTCAGGTCGCGATACGGTCTTGCTGAGCCCCCCTGCGCGTGCTGAGACGGGCGGGCACGGACGCGACCCGCCTCGACCCGGGGGTCGGACCGACCGGGCCGGGGGAAGTGGATGCAAGCGGTCGCCCGGTCGGGCCCTGCAGCGGCGTCGGGATCGCAAGCCAGTCCGGTGGACCTGGTCGCCTCCGGCCGCCGGACACCCAGGGTGCCGCGGCTGCGCCTCGCGCTGGCCCTGGGCTTCGGGACGCTCGGGTTCCTCGCCGCCCTGGCGCTGGCCATCCTGGTGAGCCGCGAGGCGACGCGCCGGCTCGAGGCCGAGGTCGGCGGCCAGCTCGCCGAGATCGCCGGACAGATGGCGCGCAGCCTCGATCTCGGCATGTTCGAGCGCTGGCGCGACATCCAGATCGCGGCCGCCTCCGACAGCCTGCGCGATCCCGGGGCCGGGGCCGACGCCAAGCGCGCCGTGATGCGGCGCCTCCAGGAGACCTACCCGGCCTACTCGATCATCGGGCTGATCGACCCGGACGGGCGCGTCGCGATCACCAGCATCGGCGCGCTGGAGGGGGCGGACGTCTCCGGCCGCGCCTATTTCCAGGAGGCCCGCGAGCGGCCGTTCGTGGGGGACGTGCACCCGGCCAAGCTTCTGCAGGCCGTGCTGGCGCCCGCGGCCCGCGATCCGGCGGTCCGCGAGCCGGTCATCCACGAGCCCGCGATCCACGAGCCTCTGCGCCTCCTCGACCTCGCCGCCCCGGTCAGGGACGCGGGCGGGCGCTTCGTCGGGGTGCTGGCCGCCCATCTCGACTGGGTCTGGGCGCGCGATATGGCGCGCACCCTCGAAGGCTCGCTCCGGAGCCATCGCGGCGGCGCCGAGATCCTGATCCTCGCCCGCGACGGCACCGTGCTGCTCGGGCCGCCGTCCCTTCAGGGCAACCGCCTCCCCGAAACCGTGCTGTCCGGCGGGCGCTCCCTCGACCCGCAGGGCACGAGCCGGGTCGGACCCTGGCCCGACGCCGCCGCCGGCTATCTCAGCGCGAGCGCCCGCACGCACGGCGAGCGCGATTATCCCGGCCTCGGCTGGCAGGTCGTGGTGCGCCAGAGCGCGGACCGGGCCCTGGCCTCGGTGGCGGCCCTGCGCTGGAACATCCTGGCCGCGGGCAGTGCCGTGGCGCTCGCCGCGGCCGTGCTCGCGTGGCTGCTCGCCGGCCTGATCGCCCGGCCGCTGCGGGATCTGGCTGCGGCCGCGGGGGCGCTGGGCCGCGACGGGCCCCTGCCGCCGCTGCCCCGGGCGATCGTGCGCGAGGGCGCGATGATCGCGGACGCCCTCACCGGGGCGGCGGACGAGCTCGCCCGGCGCGCGGAGGCCCAGCGCCTCCTGATCGACGAGCTGAACCACCGGGTGAAGAACACCCTGGCCACCGTGCAGTCGATGGCGGCGCAGAGCCTGAAGGATCTCGGCGACGGGGCGGCGGCGGGGCGCGAGGCCTTCGAGGCCCGGCTGCTCAGCCTGTCCCGCGCCCACGACGTCCTGACCCGCGAGAGCTGGCTGAGCGCCGACCTGCGGGGGATCGCCGTCCAGGCCCTGCGGCCCTTCCAAGGCACCGAGGCAGGGCGCATCGCCCTGGACGGACCGGACCTGCGGCTGCCGCCCGAGATGGCGCTCGCGCTCACGATGATCCTGCACGAGGTGTGCACCAACGCGGTCAAGTACGGCGCCCTCTCGGTCCCGTCCGGGCGGGCGTCCTTGGGTTGGACCCTGGAGGCCGGCGCCGGCGGCGGCCGGACCCTGCGGATCGCCTGGCGCGAGCGCGGGGGGCCGCCGGTCGCCGCCCCGTCGCGGCGCGGATTCGGCACCCGCCTGCTGGAGCGCGGCCTGGCCGGACGCGACAGCGCCGCCCTGGCCTACGAGCCGGGCGGCCTCGTCTACACGGCGGCGGCGCCGCTGCCCGCCGGGTTCCGGCCGGAACCCGGGTCCCCGCGGGAGCCCGGCCCGTCCGTCGATATCGGGCACGGCGCGGGCTGACCCGGCTCGGCCGGCGCCCGCCCGCTCCCCGCCTTCGGCCGCCGACCGCGGCCGGCCTGCCGCGTTGCCAAAGGTCGGATGGATCGGTCGGTGCCGTTTAATCCATGGCCTCGACGACGCTTTATCGACGCCGTGCGATCCCGCACCAAGTATATCGCTGAAACGGATTAAATTTTACATTGATCGACTGTGCTCAACCGCACATCTACTTTGCACGACTGCGGCTATGTTCGACGCATCGGCACAGGACGCGGTGTCCCGGCCAGCATGACGAACACAGGCGGAGCCTCCCATGACGCGCAACGGAACGCAGCGTTTCCTGACCCTCGGCCTCCTGGCCGGCGCCCTCGCGCTGCCGATGGCGGCCCAGGCCGGCGAGGGCGGCGGCGGCAGCCGGCAGGCCGCCGGCGGTGGTCACATGAGCTCCTATGTCAGCGATCCGTCCCACGATCCGCGCTCCCTGCATTCGCAGCGCATGGGCAGCGGCCAGCTCCTCGGCGCCCCGATGATGCACGACCGGGGCACCGCCACGGTCTCGCGCGGCAGCGTGGTCGATCCCCACTGGGCCTCCGGCCATGTGGAGCGCCGCACCCGGCGCTGAGCAGGCCCGGGGCCGCCCGGACCCCGGTCGGGCGGCCTCCTTCGCGGTCGTCCCGCATCCGAACGGCCCTGGGC
>NZ_VRVG01000229.1:0-4069 GCF_008040085.1 Methylobacterium sp. WL7
GGCGCTGACGGAAGACCAGCACAAAGAATTAATCAAACGTACTGAAGCTACTAAAGCTATTATACAAGAAATGAGACGGCTGCCGGAGATACTTGAAAAATAAATTGCGCCAAATTTCCTACGTAATACGGCCGTAATCGATTATATGTCTGGTGGAATTTTAGGTTTCATTGGCGTTGGCACGATGGCTGCGCGATACGCAATCGCATGCGCTCTTTTGATATTTATATTTATTGCTTTGCTTGCGGCGGGGGTGACAATGGCGAGGCCGTGAGATGTCACGCCAACTCAGGCGAGAAATTTCAAATGTGAGACGCGACCGATCATCGATCCACCTTGCGCTCACGACCGACCGCGGCTATCTATCGTTCAACAGTTCTGATGGCAGTCGAAAGGCTGCGGTTCGGGAGTGGGCCCCACCGGGTCCGCTCTTTTTTTTCGCCGCGTCGGGTTTGGACGCGCGAGGCCGCAGGCCGGGATGTGCCACCCAGGACGCCGCAAGGGTTGCGCGCTGATATCCATGTCGTCCGAGATCGAAGCGGATCTGTCCGAGAAGCGCCTGGTCCGAGAGACCGGCGTCGCCGCGCGCGTGGTGCAGGTGATCGAGGGGCCGGTCCAGGGCCTCGGGTTCCGGCTGGTCCGGGTCAAGGTCACCAACACCAACGGCTGCACCGTCCAGATCATGGCGGAGCGGCCGGACGGCACCTTCTCGATCGACGATTGCGAGGCGGTCAGCCGCGCGATCTCGCCGGTCCTCGACGTCGACGATCCGGTGGGCGCCGCCTACAACCTGGAGATCTCCTCCCCGGGGATCGACCGGCCTCTGGTGCGGGTCTCGGACTTCGCCCGCTGGGTCGGCTACGAGGTCAAGGTCGAGCTGAGCCCGCCCCTCGACGGCCGCAAGCGGTTCCGCGGGATCCTCGGCGCTCCGGACCCGGAGGCGCTGACCGTCCCGATCGACCTGCCCGACGTGAAGGAAGGCCTGCCGAGCCGGGTCGACCTGCCGCTGCGGGATCTCGCCGAGGCGCATCTCGTCCTCACCGACGAACTGATCCGCGAATCCCTGCGCCGCGGCGGGCCGCCCGCCGACGACGCGGACGCGCTGGATGAGGACGACGCGGCGGAGGACGAGGACGCGGACGACGCGCCGGCGGTCCCGGCCCGGCCGGCGCCCCGGCCGCAGGGTCCGAAGGCCAAGGCCGTCAAGGCCGCCAAGGTCGGCGGCAAGCCGGCCCCGAAGGCCGCGAAAGACAAGAAACCGCCGCGCACCGGTCCCAAGAAGCCGGTCGTGTCCAAGGCGTCCCGGCTGAAGGGCCGCGACGACCTGCATTGACGTGAATTGAGGTTTGGGCCGGCCGCCATCGGGCGCCCGGCACCAGGACTTGACGGAAGAGAAGGACCGACACCGATGGCCGTCGTCAGCGCCAACAGGCTCGAACTCCTCCAGATCGCCGACGCGGTCGCCCGCGAGAAGGTGATCGATCGCTCCATCGTGATCGACGCGATGGAGGAGGCGATCGCCAAGGCGGCCCGCTCGCGCTACGGCGCGGAGACGGACGTGCACGCCGAGATCGACAACAAGACCGGGGCGCTGCGCCTGTCGCGGCACCTCCTGGTGGTCGATCAAGTCGAGAACGACGCCCGCGAGATCACCCTGGACCAGGCCCGCCGCTACAATCCCGGCGCGCTCGTGGGCGACGTGATCTCCGACACCCTGCCGCCGTTCGATTTCGGCCGCGTCGCCGCGCAGTCGGCCAAGCAGGTCATCGTCCAGAAGGTGCGCGACGCCGAGCGCGCCCGCCAGTTCGACGAGTACAAGGACCGGATCGGCGAGATCCTCAACGGCATCGTCAAGCGGGTCGAGTACGGCAACGTCATCGTCGACCTGGGCCGGGGCGAGGGCATCGTCCGCCGGGACGAGATGATCCCCCGCGAGACCTTCCGGCCGGGCGACCGGATCCGCTCCTACCTGTTCGACGTGCGCTCGGAAGTGCGCGGGCCGCAGATCTTCCTGTCGCGCTCGCACCCGCAGTTCATGGCCAAGCTGTTCGGCCAGGAAGTGCCCGAGATCTACGACGGCATCGTCGAGGTGAAGGCCGTGGCCCGCGATCCGGGCTCCCGCGCCAAGATCGCCGTGATCTCCCGCGATGGGAGCATCGATCCGGTCGGCGCCTGCGTGGGCATGCGCGGCTCGCGCGTCCAGGCTGTCGTGGGTGAGCTCCAGGGCGAAAAGATCGACATCATCCCGTGGTCCGAGGACGAGGCGACGTTCATCGTCAACGCGCTCCAGCCGGCCGAGGTCGTGAAGGTCGTGCTCGACGAGGAGGCCGACCGCATCGAGGTGGTGGTGCCGGACGACCAGCTGTCGCTGGCCATCGGCCGCCGCGGCCAGAACGTGCGGCTCGCCTCCCAGCTCACCGGCTGGGACATCGACATCCTGACCGAGGCCGAGGAATCCGAGCGGCGCCAGAAGGAGTTCGCCGAGCGGACCCAGGTGTTCATGGAGGCGCTGGACGTCGACGAGACCGTCGGCCAGCTGCTGGCGGCCGAAGGCTTCCGCAACGTCGAGGAGATCGCCTACGTCGACATCCAGGAGCTGTCCGGCATCCAGGGGCTCGACGACGAGACCGGCGCCGAGATCCAGGCCCGCGCCCAGGATCACCTCGCCCGGATCGAGCAGGAGCACGATACCCGCCGCACCGAACTCGGTGTCGCCGACGAGCTGCGCGAGATCGAGGGCATCACCACGCCCATGATGGTCGCGCTCGGCGAGAACGACGTGAAGACCGTCGAGGACCTGGCCGGCTGCGCCACCGACGACCTCGTCGGCTACACCGAGGGCCGCGGCCCGGACGCCGTGCGCCACGCCGGCTATCTCGACGGCTTCGAGCTGTCCCGCACCGAGGCCGAGGGCCTGATCATGGCCGCCCGCCTGAAGGCCGGCTGGATCGAGGCGCTGCCCGAGCCGGAGGCCGAGGAGGGCGCGGAGACCGTCGAGGGCGAAGAGGCCGCCACCCCGGCCGAGGCCTGAGCCCAGGTCGCGGCGGACGCACGCATGGCCGAGGTCGGCGAGATGCTGCCCGACGGGGGGCAGCTGCAGGACGAACTGGAAGCCGGGGGGCTCGACAGCGGCCCCGGCGGCCGGCGCGTGCCGCAGCGGACCTGCATCGTCACGCGCGTCGTCCAGCCGCCCGAGGCGATGATCCGGTTCGTGCGCGGCCCGGATGGCGCCGTGGTGCCGGACCTGCGGGCCAAGCTCCCCGGGCGCGGCGCCTGGATCAGCGCGAAGCGGGATGCCGTCGCGACGGCGGTCCGCAAGAACCTGTTCGCGCGGGCGTTCAAGGGACCGGCCCAGGCCGGCCCCGACCTGCCCGACCGGATCGTCACAGGCCTGCGCGAGGATCTGCGGCAGGCGATCGCCTTGGCCAACAAGGCGGGCTGCGTGGTCGCGGGCTTCTCGAAGGTCGAGGCGGCGATCGGCGGCCAGCCCGGCGCGGTGGCGCTGATCCACGCCGCGGAAGCCAGTCCGGACGGCCGGCGCAAGATCGCCGCGGCCTTGTACCGACGGCACGGCGAGGCCATGTCAAGGATACCGATCATCGACGACCTGTCCGAAGATGAATTGGACATGGCCTTAGGTCGGGATCATGTGATACACGCTGCGCTCGTCGCAGGAGCCGGAGCTGCCGGCTGCCTGTCGCGTTGGCGTCGGCTACGCTCCTTCGAGGGCGCCGCCGCGGCGACCGAGGAGCCCGGTCCAGCCCGAATCGGCCGGATCGACGAAGCCTCACGTTGACGACGCACCAGGACGAATTTGGCTGGCGCCACCGGGCGTCGGTTCACGGGACGATGGAAACCCTCAGGGTTCAGGCTGAATGAGCGACACGAACAACCCGGGCGACAAGACTCTGAACAGGACTTCTCCGAAGCCGCTCTCCCTCAAGCGGCCGATCGAGGCGGGTACCGTACGGCAGAGCTTCTCCCATGGCCGCTCCAAGCAGGTCGTGGTCGAGACGGTCAAGCGCCGTGGCGTCATCGGCGCGGCGCCGGCCGCCCCTGCCCGTGAGCC
>NZ_VRVG01000022.1:0-55451 GCF_008040085.1 Methylobacterium sp. WL7
GTGCATCAGGCGCTCACCGCCTCCTCGATCCGGCCGGAGCGCAGGCGCACGGTGCGGTCGCACAGGCGGGCGAGGCCGTTGTCGTGGGTGACCAGCACCAGGGTGGCGCCGCGGTCGCGCTTGAGCCGGAACAACAGGTCGACGATCTGCCGGCCGGTGGCCTCGTCGAGGTTACCGGTGGGCTCGTCGGCCACCAGGATCGCCGGATCGGGGGCGACCGCCCGGGCGATGGCGACGCGCTGCTGCTCGCCCCCAGAGAGCTGGGCCGGGTAATGGTGCAGCCGGTGCCCGAGGCCGACCGCCTCCAGCTCGGCGCGGGCGCGCTCTAGGGCGCCGGGCCGGTCGGCCAGCTCCAGCGGCAGCGCGACGTTCTCCAGCGCCGTCATGGTCGGCACGAGGTGGAAGGCCTGGAACACGATTCCGATCCGCCGGCCCCGGAACCGGGCCAGCGCGTCCTCGTCGAGGCGGGCGAGGTCGGTGTCCTCGATCACCACGCCGCCGGAATCCGGCCGCTCCAGCCCGGCCATCACCATCAGCAGGGTCGACTTGCCCGAGCCCGAGGGGCCGACCAGCCCGACCGCCTCGCCGCGATCGACGCTGAGCGAGATGCCGCGCAGGACGTGCACCCGCGCTGCCCCGCGGCCGAGGCTCAGATCGATGGCGGACAACGCGATCGCCGGCTCGCGCAGCACCTTGTCGTGGCTCACGGGGCGGACGATCTGTGGGCGATGACGAGCATGGCGCGCGAGGTCCTGTCTTGGTTTCAAACTTGGCTGCACGGGCCGTTGATGCAGCGCGATATGGGGCGCGCATTGGGGCCGCGCCATGACGGCGTTCGCCCAGCCCGACGGGCCGCCCTGTTTGTCGCAGCGCTAGCGGGTCTGGTGTTCCCTTTCATGACAGCGACCCACGCGGCGACCACCGGCCCGGTCAAGCTCGTCGCCCTCGGGGACAGCCTCACCGCCGGCTACCGCCTGCCGTCCGACGCGGCCTTCCCGACCGTGTTGGAGCGCCTGCTCAAGGCCAAGGGCGCGGACGTGACGGTCGCCAACGCCGGCGTCTCCGGCGACACCGCCACGGGCGGGCTCGACCGGGTCGACTGGTCGGTGCCGGATGGGACCGCCGGGGTGATCCTGGAACTCGGCGCCAACGACATGCTGCGCGGCACCGACCCCAAGGTCACCGAGGGGGCGCTCGCGGCGATCATCGAGCGGTTGCAGACCCGGGGGATCCCGGTGCTGCTCGCCGGCATGCAGGCCGCCCCCAATCTCGGCCCGGACTACAAGGCGCGGTTCGACGCGATCTTCCCGACGTTGGCCAAGCGCTACGACCTGATCCTCTACCCGTTCTTCCTCGACGGGATCGTCGGCGACCGGGCCCAGCACCTCGATGACGGGCTGCACCCGAACCGGCAGGGCGTGGAGACCATCGCGACCCGGATCCTCCCCACGGTCGAGACTTTTTTGGGGGGCCTCCGGCAGGGGGCGTCGCGCTGATGCCGCGCCTGTTCACCGGGCTCGCGATCCCGACGGAGATTGCCGAGGCGCTGCGGATCTATCGGGGCGGCCTGCCCGGCGCGCGCTGGATCGAGCCAGCCGACTACCACATCACCCTACGGTTCCTCGGCGATGTCGAGGTGCCGATGGCGGAGGACGTGCTGGAGGCGATGGCCGAGATGCGGGTGCGCCCTGCCCTCACGGTGACCCTCGATGGGCTCGGCATCTTCGGGGGCGACAGGCCGCGGGCGCTCTACGCGTCGGTGGTGCCGAGCCCGGAGCTGATCGACATCCAGGCCGAGCAGGAGCGGCTGGTCCGTCGGGCGGGCATCGAGCCCGAACGCAGGAAGTTCACCCCGCACGTCACCCTGGCCCGCCTCAAACGCGACGCCAGCCCGGAGGCGGTGGCGATGTATCTCTCGCAAGGGCCGGCCTTCGCGCCGCTTTCTTTTGCCGCCGACCGGGTGACGGTGTTCTCGGCCAAGGAATCGACCGGCGGTGGTCCGTACCTCGCGGAGGCTGAGCTTTCGTTCGTGTGAGGTGTCAGATCCGAACCGCACGCGCCACCGGATCCTGACCGGCCGCTACAACCTCCGCAAAGCCACGCTCTCGATCCGGTGGCTCGCGCCCTTGGTGAGGATCAGGCTCGCCCGCTGGCGGGTCGGTAAGATATTCTCGCGCAGGTTCGGCAGGTTGATCGTGGTCCAGAGCCGGTCGGCGATGTCCAGCGCTTCGGTCTCCGGCACCTCGGCGTATTTTCGGAAGTACGAGCGCGGGTCCCGGAACGCGGTCTGGCGCAGCTTCATGAACCGGGTGACGTACCAGCGGTGCAGGTCGTCCTCGTGGCCGTCGAGATAGATCGAGAAGTCGAAGAAGTCGGAGACGAACGGGATCGCGGTGCCGTCCCGCGGCAGGCGGGCGGGCTGGAGCACGTTCAGGCCCTCGACGATCAGGATGTCGGGGCTCTCGACCACCCGCTCCTCCCCGGGTACCCGGTCGTAGACCAGGTGGGAATAGAGCGGCGCGGTCACGCGCTTGTGCCCGGCCTTCACGTCGTGGAGGAAGCGCAGCAGCGAGGCGGTGTCGTAGCTCTCCGGGAAGCCCTTGCGCTCCATCAGGCCGTGCTCAGCGAGTTCGGCATTCGGGAGCAGGAAGCCATCGGTGGTGACGAGGTCGACCTTCGGGGTGTTGGGCCAGCGGGCCAGCAGGGCGGCCAGGATACGCGCGGTGGTCGACTTGCCCACCGCCACCGATCCGGCCAGCCCGATGATGTAGGGGGCCTTGGTCTCGCGCTCGGCCAGCAGGAAGCGCTGCGTCGCCTTGAACAGCCCCTGCGTCGCCGCGACGTAGAGCGAGAGCAGCCGCGACAGCGGCAGGTAGATCGCCACCACTTCCTCGACCGAGATCGGGTCGTTGATCGACTGCAGCCGCTCGATGTCCTCGGCCTTCAGCGTCAGCGGCGTGTCGGCGCGCAGCTGCGCCCATTCCTCGCGGCTAAACCGGCGATACGGCGAGAGCCGATCCGATTCGTCGAGGATCGCCTCGACCGAGCCCGGCAGTGCGGCCGCGTTCACGCGGGGCGCCTCGCGGCCTTCTCGGCGATTCCGCTCTGGGCGGTGCGGCGTTCCAGCTCCTCCATCACGGCGTCGAGCTCGACGCCGCCGGCGCGGAGCAGAACCACCAGGTGGTAGAGCACGTCCGCGGCCTCGTTCCGCAGGCCGGTCTTGTCCCCCTGTACGGCCGCGATGGCCGCCTCCACGGCCTCCTCGCCGAGCTTCTTCGCCGCCTTGGCCGGCCCCTCGGACAGGAGCTTGGCCGTGTAGGAGGTCTCCGGGTCGGTCCCGGCGCGGCTCGCGACGAGCTTGGCGAGGTCGGCGAGCGTGTAGGCGGTCATGACGTGATCTGCATGTGAGGTCGTCTTTTGTGCAACGTCCCGGATATCCGATCCGGCACGATGCGCCAGCGTTTGATGGTGCATCATCGTTCCCCGAAAGCCGGCAACCACCGTTCGGGATGATGCTCGAAGGTCCAGCCGAGGCCGTATTCGGCAGGAAACTGCGCTTCAGTCGCCCCGCGGGCAAGCAGCGCGGGTGAAGGCGGCCCGTCTTTGTCGGGCTTATGCGGTGTCGAAATCGATTCGGCGAAGGTGCTCAGCCGTTCGGCAGGTGCCGGGCCAGCGATTCCAGCACGGCCATGCGCACCGCCACCCCCATCTCGACCTGCTCGCGGATCAGCGACTGCGCGCCGTCGGCGATCTCCGAGGAGATCTCGACCCCGCGGTTCATCGGTCCCGGATGCATCACCAGGGCGTCCGGTTTGGCGAGCGCCAGCTTCTCGGCGTCCAGGCCGAAATACCGGAAATACTCTTTCACGGAGGGCACGAACGAGCCGTTCATGCGCTCGCGCTGGAGGCGCAGCATCATCACGATGTCGCAGCCGTCCAGGCCCTTGCGCATGTCCGTGAAGGTCTCGACGCCGAACCGCGCGATCCCGGCGGGCAGCAGCGTCGAGGGCGCGATCAGGCGGACCCGGGCGCCCATCGCCTGCAGCAGGATGATGTTCGAGCGCGCCACCCGCGAGTGCAGGACGTCGCCGCAGATCGCGACCTGAAGCCCCGCGATCCGGCCCTTGTTGCGGCGGATCGTCAGCGCGTCGAGCAGCGCCTGGGTCGGGTGCTCGTGGGCGCCGTCGCCGGCATTCACCACGGCGCAATCGACCTTGCGGGCGAGCAGGTGCACCGCGCCGGCCGATTCGTGGCGCACCACGATGATGTCCGGCCGCATGGCGTTCAGCGTCGCCGCGGTGTCGATCAGGGTCTCGCCCTTCTTCACCGAGGAGGAGGCGACCGACATGTTCATCACGTCGGCGCCGAGTCGCTTGCCGGCAAGTTCGAACGAGGATTGCGTCCGGGTCGAGGGCTCGAAGAACAGGTTGATCTGCGTCCGGCCCCGCAGGGTCGTGCGCTTCTTCTCCACCTGCCGCGAGATGTCGACGGCGGCGTCGGCCGCGTCGAGCAGCACCTCGATGTCGGGCCGGTTCAGGCCCTCGATGCCGAGGAGGTGCCGGTGCGGGAAGGCCGGAGGCGCGGGACTCGTCATGATGAGACCGGGGTGTAGGTCCGGCTGGTCGTTCCGGCAAGGTGGGCAGGCGCCTGCGGCCCTTTTCATGGCCTGTGCCTGCGGCCTTTATCTCTATGGTTGGTAACTTCGGCGCCCGCGCCACGTATCAGCCGGATCCCGCGGCATCCGCGCCGCCATCGCCTCGCGAGATGTACGCTTGAGAACCGATACTCTGGCCGCCGCCCCGGCGCTCGAAGCCCCGGAGACCGTCGACGCCTCCGGGCGGCGCTGGTTCTACCGGCACCCCGCAGTGATCCGGGTGGCGCACTGGGTCAACGCCGCGGTGCTGCTGGTGCTGCTGATGAGCGGCCTGCAGATCTTCAACGCCCACCCGGCGCTGTACTGGGGGGCGGTCTCGACCTTCGACGATCCGGCCCTGGCGATCACCAGCGAGCAGGGACGCGACGGCACGAATCGCGGCGTCGTGACGATCGGGTCGCACAGCGTCGACACGACCGGGGTGTTCGGCCTGTCCCGGGAGGGCGACACCGCGGTGGACCGGGCCTTCCCGGCCTGGGCGACCCTTCCGGCCGACCAGGATCTCGCCACCGGGCGGCGCTGGCATTTCCTGTTCGCGTGGCTCCTGGTGATCAACGGCGCGGTCTATCTGCTCTACGGGCTGTTCAGCGGCCAGCTCCGCCGCCGCCTGATCCCGGACGGCGACCAGATCCGCGACTTCGCCGGCTCCGTGAAGGAGCACCTGCTGTTACGCTTCCCCGAAGGCGAGGAGGCCAAGCGCTACAACGTCATCCAGAAGCTCACCTACCTCGTTGTGGTGCTGGGGCTCCTGCCCGCCATGGTGCTGGCGGGGCTCGCCATGTCCCCGGGCGTCGACGCCGCCTGGCCCTGGCTGCCGGAGCTGTTCGGCGGCCGGCAGTCGGCGCGCAGCATCCACTTCATCGCCGCCGGGCTGCTGGTGCTGTTCGTCGTGGTCCACGTGCTGCTCGTTCTGGTCTCCGGCCTCGTCAACAACATGCGCGGCATGCTCACCGGCTGGTTCAGCCTCGGCCGTCCCGAGAAGGAGACCGCGCGATGATCCTGCACCGCCGCAAGCTGCTCACCGCCGGCGCCGGATTGGCGGGGACCGCCCTGCTCGGCGGCTGCGACCGCTTCGCCGGGACCGAGACCGGGCGCCGCACCCTCAAGGTCGGCGAGGACGCCAACCTGTTCGTCCAGCGGCTGCTGATGTCCCCCGCCACCCTGGCCCGGGAATACCCGGCCGCGATGATCTCGCCCTGGTTCAAGCCGAACGGCACCATCGACCCGCCGGATCGGGATTTTCGCGCGCTGGCGGCCAAGAAGTTTTCCGACTTCAAGCTGACCGTCGACGGGCTGGTGCAGACGCCGCTGTCGCTCAGCCTGGCGGACCTGCGCGGGCTGCCGGCGCGCACCCAGATCACCCGCCACGATTGCGTCGAGGGCTGGAGCTGCATCGGGCAGTGGTCCGGCGTCCCGCTGGCCGAGCTGCTCACCCGGGCCGGTCTGAAGCCGCAGGCGCGCTACGCGGTGTTCCACTGCGCCGACACGCTGGAATATGCCGGCGGCGGTCTCGAGGGCGGCGACGGCGCCTCCCTGTGGCGCCACGAGCATCCCGGCTCGGTTCGCGACGGCTTCATCCACCTCGCGGCCGCCGAGGATTGGGACGGCACACCGACCGCGACCGACGCGCCCAAGGACGATTGGGGCCAGGGCGCGCCGGAGCCGGAGGCGCCGGAGGATCAGCGGACCCCGATCCGCTACTACGAGAGCATCGACCTGTTCGACGCCGTGAACCCGCAGACGATCCTGGCCTACGACCTCAACGGCAAGCCGCTGCCGGTCTCGAACGGCGCGCCCCTGCGGCTCAGGGTGGAACGCCAGCTCGGCTACAAGCAGGCCAAGTACGTGATGCGGGTCGAATTGGTGGAATCGGTGGCGGGTTTCGGCCAGGGTAAGGGCGGCTACTGGGAGGATCGCGGCTACGAGTGGTACGCGGGGATCTGAACAGGTCGAGCCCGCCCCGCCGTCAGTGCGCGCGCGGCGGGGCAACCCGGTCTGGCGCGCGATCCCCGCGTGTAGCGCTGGGCGGGTCGCTTGGCTGGGCGGGTCGCTTGGCTGCGCGTCCCACGACGGCATGAGGCAAGCCGGCCAGGTCGACGGTGATCGCCCGCGATCCGCAATCCTGTCGGATTCGCGCCCCGCGCATGACAGCCCCCGGCGAGCCGCTCGGCGACCGTCGCCATTTGACAACCCGTGCCCCGTAACCCACTTGTCCCCGGCGCGAGGCCCCGGCCCGACGGCGGGCATTTGTCCCACGCGAATTTCGAACAGAATTCGTCCGTCGCGCCCAGGCTCCGTCGAGGGGCAGAGGTCTGAATGAAAGTCGTCGTCGTCGAGTCGCCGGCCAAAGCCAAGACGATCAATAAGTATCTTGGCCGCGACTATGAGGTGATCGCCTCCTTCGGGCACATCCGCGACCTGCCGGCCAAGGACGGCTCGGTCGATCCCGAGCAGGATTTCCACATGGTCTGGGAACTCGCGGACCGCGGCGCCAGCCGGGTCAGCGAGATCGCCAAGGCGTGCAAGGGCGCGGACAAGCTGATCCTGGCGACCGACCCGGATCGCGAGGGCGAGGCGATCTCCTGGCACGTCCTGGAGGCGCTGAACGCCCGCAAGGCGCTCAAGGGCATCCCGGTCGAGCGCGTCACCTTCAACGCCATCACCAAGGCCTCGGTCGAGGCCGCGATGCGCAAGCCGCGGGAGATCGACCAGGCGTTGGTGGACGCCTACCTGGCGCGCCGGGCGCTCGATTACCTCGTCGGCTTCAACCTCTCGCCCGTCCTGTGGCGCAAGCTCCCCGGCGCCCGCTCGGCCGGCCGCGTGCAATCGGTGGCTTTGCGGCTCGTGGTCGAGCGCGAGATGGAGATCGAGAGCTTCAAGCCGCGCGAGTATTGGTCGATCGTCGCGACCCTCACCACCAAGGACGGCGCGACCTTCGAGGCCCGCCTGGTCGGGGCCGACGGCAAGCGGATCCAGCGGCTCGATGTCGGCACCGGCGCGGACGCCGCCGCGTTCAAGCGTGACCTCGAACTCGCGAGCTTCCAGGTAGCGAGCGTCGAGGCGAAGCCCGCCAAGCGCCACCCGCAGCCGCCCTTCACCACCTCGACGTTGCAGCAGGAAGCATCGCGAAAGCTCGGGATGGCGCCGGCGCAGACCATGCGGGTCGCGCAGCGCCTCTACGAGGGCGTGGACGTCGGCGGCGAGACGGTCGGCATCATCACCTACATGCGGACCGACGGCGTCGACATGGCGCCCGAGGCGATCCAGGACACCCGCAAGGTCATCGGCACCGAGTTCGGCGACCGCTACGTGCCGGACGTCCCGCGCAAGTACAGCGTCAAGGCCAAGAACGCGCAGGAGGCCCACGAGGCCGTGCGCCCGACCGACATGAGCCGCCTGCCCAAGATGGTGGCGCGCCACCTCGAGCCGGAGCAGGCCAAGCTCTACGACCTGATCTGGACCCGCACGATGGCGAGCCAGATGGAATCGGCCGAGCTGGAGCGCACCACCGTGGAGGTGGCGGCGAGCGTCGGCCCGCGCCGGATCGACCTGCGCGCCACCGGCCAGGTCGTGAAGTTCGACGGCTTCCTGGCCCTCTACCAGGAGGGCAAGGACGACGAGGAGGACGAGGAGAGCAAGCGCCTGCCGCCGATGAAGGCCGGCGAACCGCTCACCCGCGAGCGCATCACCTCGACCCAGCACTTCACCGAGCCGCCGCCGCGCTATTCCGAGGCGAGCCTGGTCAAGCGCATGGAGGAGCTCGGCATCGGCCGGCCCTCGACCTACGCCGCCGTTCTCCAGACCCTTCGGGATCGTGAGTACGTCAAAATCGAAAAAAAGCGGCTGCAGCCGGAGGACAAGGGGCGCCTCGTCACCGGCTTCCTGGAGAGCTTCTTCCGGCGCTACGTCGAGTACGATTTCACGGCCGACCTCGAAGGCCAGCTCGATCGGGTCTCCAACGCCGAGATCGACTGGCGGGCGGTGCTGCGCGACTTCTGGAAGGACTTCTCCGCGGCGATCGGGGAGACCAAGGAACTGCGCGTCACCGACGTGCTGGAGGCGCTCAACGGCCTGCTCGGTCCGCACATCTTCCCCGACCGGGGCGATGGCGCGAACCCGCGCACCTGCACGGTCTGCGGCACCGGCCAGCTCTCGCTGAAGCTCGGCAAGTTCGGCGCCTTCATCGGCTGTTCGAACTACCCGGAGTGCAAGTACACCCGCCAGCTCTCGGCCTCGGGCGTCGACGGCGACGGGGACGGCTCCTCGGGCGAGGGCGGCCAGCCTGGCGTCCGGGTGCTGGGCGACGATCCCGTGACCGGCATGCCGGTGACGATCCGCGACGGGCGTTTCGGGCCGTTCGTCCAGCTCGGCGAAGCCTCCACCGAGAAGGATGCCGCGAAGCCGAAGCGCTCGTCGCTGCCCAAGGGCCTCTCGCCGTCCGAGGTCGGCCTCGACAAGGCGCTGGCGCTGCTGGCGTTGCCCCGTGAGGTGGCGCGCCACCCCGAGACGGGTGAGCCGATCCTGGCCAATCTCGGCCGGTTCGGTCCGTACGTGCAGCACGGGAAGATGTACGCCAATCTCGGCAAGGACGACGACGTGCTGGAGATCGGCGCCAACCGCGCCATCGACCTGATCGTCGCCAAGGAACAGGGCGGCGGCCGCGGCCGGCCTGCCGCCGATCCGGGCCGCCCGCTCGGCAAGGACGAGACGAGCGGACGGGACCTCGTGGTCAAGGCCGGCAAGTACGGCCCCTACGTCACCGACGGCGAAGTCAACGCGACGCTGCCGAAGACCATGAATGCCGAGGCGCTGACCCTCGACGAAGGGATCGCGCTGGTGAACGCCAAGCGGGCGTCGGGCGGCGGCAAGCCGGCCAAGCGCAGCTCGGCCCGGAAGGCGCCGGCGCGGGCGGCTGCCGGCGAGAAGAAGCCTGCGGTGAAGAAGCCGGCCGCGAAGAAGCCGGCGGCCAAGAAGCCGGCCGCGAAGAAATCCGGAGCCGGCTGAACGCCGGACCCGCTACGCGCGAAGGGACGCTCGGATTTCGTCGCGCCTAGGCCAGGTAGCCGATCGTCGCCGCCAACGCCGTGGCGACGGTCGCCAGCGTGATGGTCAGGCCGTTCACCAGCACCCAGGCTTGCGGTACGACCGAGGGCGCATCGTCCTCGCACCCGAACGCGGTGCCGGCGGCCTGCTCGAAACGGATCAGGGTGAGGCGGCGGGCCTCGATCGCGGCGTTGCTCATCGACGGCGGCTCCCGGACCACGGTCAAATTCTTTTCCGACAGAACGCGGTCGGATCCACCCGGTTCCGATCCGGGTGGCGGCTGAGAAACCGTTAACCCACGATTGTGCAACGTGGCGATGACGGCGCCGTCGCGCCGCGCCGGCCGCGCCCCTCGCTCGTGGCGGCGCAGCATGCGATGGTGGAGTGGTTCGGCGACGCACCGGACCCTCTGGATGTTTCTGTTTTGTTCCGCTATGAAGCGGGGATGAAGGCGCATGCTGCACGATCCCAGGTCCGATCGCCAAAGGCCCGTCTGCCCGACGCCGAGCCGGCCGATGCGCCGCGTGCGCGGAGGCCGCGCGTGAGCGATCCGGCGCGCGACCTGTTCGGGCCGGGAGCTAAGCCCCCTGGCCCGCGTCCTGCGGAGCCGCGGCGGCGGCTGGCGGAATCGGCCTCGGTCCCGGCCATCGCGGCGGCCGAGCCCGAGGCTGGCTACACGGCCTCCGACATCGAGGTGCTGGAGGGCCTGGAGCCGGTCCGGCGCCGGCCCGGCATGTATATCGGCGGCACCGACGAACGGGCGCTGCACCACCTCTTCGCCGAGGTGATCGACAATTCCATGGACGAGGCGGTGGCTGGCCATGCCAGCTTCATCGAGGTCGAGCTGGAGGAATCCGGTTCCCTAGTGATCAGCGACAACGGTCGCGGCATCCCGGTGGACCCGCACCCGAAATTCCCCGGCAAGTCGGCGCTCGAAGTCATCATGACGACGCTGCACGCGGGGGGTAAGTTCGACTCGAAGGTCTACGAGACCTCCGGCGGCCTGCACGGCGTCGGCATCTCGGTGGTGAACGCCCTGTCCGACCTCCTCGAGGTCGAGGTCGCCCGGAACCAGACCCTCTACCGCCAGACCTTTTCGCGCGGCCATGCGCAGGGGGCCCTCGAACTCGTCGGACGGGTCCAGAACCGGCGCGGCACCCGGGTGCGGTTCCACCCCGATGCCGAGATCTTCGGCTCCCTGAAGTTCGACCCGCGCCGCCTGTTCAAGATGGCGCGCTCCAAGGCCTACCTGTTCGGCGGCGTCGAGATCCGCTGGCGCTGCGCCCCCGCCCTGCTCGAAGGGCTGGAGGGCGTACCGGCCGAGGCGGTGCACCGGTTCCCGGACGGGCTGCGCGACTACCTGGCCCGGGACATCGAGGGCAAGGACCTGGTCACCGAGGCGATGTTCACCGGCAAGGTGACCAAGCCCGGCTCGCACGGCTCGCTCGAATGGGCGGTGGCCTGGATGGTGGCCGAGGACGGCTTCTCGCATTCCTACTGCAACACCATCCCGACGCCGGAGGGCGGCACCCACGAGGCCGGCCTGCGGGTGGCGCTGCTGCGGGGCCTGCGCGAGCATGCCGAGCGCGTGAACCAGGCCAAGCGCATGATGGCCGTGACCACCGACGACGTCATGGCGACCTGCGCGTCGATGATGTCGGTGTTCATCCGCGAGCCGGAATTCCAGGGCCAGACCAAGGACAAGCTCGCCACCGTGGAGGCGCAGCGCATCGTCGAGACGGCGGTGCGGGACGCCTTCGACCATTGGCTGGCCGCCTCCCCGGCCCAGGCCAACAAGCTGCTGGACTGGGTGATCGACCGGGCCGAGGAGCGGCTGCGCCGGCGCCAGGAGAAGGAGGTCGCCCGCAAGAGCGCGACCCGCAAGCTGCGCCTGCCCGGCAAGCTGGCCGATTGCTCGGCCGCCGGAACGGCCGGCTCGGAGATCTTCATCGTCGAGGGCGATTCCGCCGGCGGCTCGGCCAAGCAGGCCCGGGACCGGACCACCCAGGCGATCCTGCCCTTGCGCGGCAAGATCCTCAACGTCGCGTCGGCGTCCCGGGACAAGCTCGGCGCCAACCAGCTGATCTCGGACCTCACACTGGCGCTCGGCTGCGGCACCGGTGCGGCCTTCCGCGAGGCGGATCTGCGCTACGAAAAGGTGATCATCATGACGGACGCCGACGTCGACGGCGCCCACATCGCCTCGCTGCTGATCACGTTCTTCTACCGGCAGATGCCGAAGCTGATCGATCGCGGCCATCTCTACTTAGCGATTCCCCCGCTCTACCGGCTGCAGCAGGGCTCGAAGGTGGTGTATGCGCGGGACGACGCCGACCGGGAGCGGATCACCAAGACGGTGTTCAAGGGCGGCAAGGTTGAGATCGGGCGCTTTAAGGGCCTGGGCGAAATGATGCCGGCCCAGCTCAAGGAGACCACCATGGACCCGAAGAAGCGCACGCTCCTGCGGGTCGCGATCCTCGAAGAGGCCCGGGAATCCACCGGCGATACGGTGGAGCGCCTGATGGGCAATAAGCCCGAGGCCCGCTTCGCCTTCATCAGCGAGCGCGCCGCCTTCGCCGAGGGGGCGGATCTAGATATCTGAGACGGGTGGTCGCTGCCCTCAGGGCTGAGAGCCTGGTTTCCAAAGGGCGTGCCCTTTGGCGGGACATCAAGGCAGAGCCCTGATGTCTCGGGCGAAGACCTGGCAGCATGGTTTCACCCTGCACCCACAAAAGGTCCGCGACCTTTTGAAACCACGATTTTTCATCACTCGAGATTTGGCAGTGTCTTGGATCTGGATGCCCTGACGCCGACCCGGGCCAGTCTAATCCGTCGCCATCGCCTTGGCCGGGTCGAAGGGCTGGGCGGCCGCGACAGTGTCCTTGCTCATGTTGAGCACGGCGGAAAAGCGATCCCCGCCCGGCCGCAGCACGAGGGCATCCGGCTCCACGGCGATGCGCTTGCTGCCGAGGCCCAGGAGGCCGCCGACATCCAGCACCACCGCCTTGAGGGTCCCGCCATCGGCGATCAGCAGGTCGTCGATCTTGCCGACGTTGTCGCCGGCCGCGTTGCGGACCGTGACGCCGATCATCTGCGTGGCCAGGAACGCGGCGGGCTTGAGACCCTGCCGCTTGGTCGCGGCGTCGGCGCTGGCCGCCGTCATCAGCCGCCCGCCACCCGCGCCGCCTGTTGACGTACCCGGCCCGGTGCCGGGCAGCACCGTCTTGTTGCCGATGACGCTGGCGTCTTGGGCGTGGGCCGGAGGCCCGGCCAGGGCGATGACGGCCAGCGGCAGAAAAACGAGTGACGTTCGCATAGGGATGGCTCCGGAGCATCCGAGCAATCCGGGCGCTACGGCCATAATTCCACGCCGGAGGGGCCGTTCCTGTCGTCCCTGTCGCACCGGGCCTCCGAAAACGACGAAGGGCCCGGCCTTGCGGCCGGACCCTCCCTCGCTGCGGCGCCGGCTGGGCCGGCGCCGAGGTTCGATCTTAGTACGAGCCGAACTTGTAGTTCACGCCGGCGCGGACGACGGCGAACTCGGTGTTGGCGGCGGCGCCGTTGAGGTAGGCGGTGCCGTTCGGGGCCAGCAGGTTGCCGTAGAACACGCCACCGGCGGTGTTCTTCTGACGGTCCAGGTTCACGTACAGGCCTTCGACCTTGAGGGTCACGGCCGAGGACTTGAAGAAGTTCAGGAACGAGTCGGTGGGCAGGGCGTACTCGATGCCGCCGCCGACGGCGTAGCCGGTGCGGAAGCTGCTGCGGAAGTTCCGGCCAGCGAAGTTCTGGTCGTCCTGACCCGAGCCGTAGGCGTAACCGCCGGTGGCGTACACGAGGGTCCGGTCGAAGGCGTAGCCGAGGCGGCCGCGGGCGGTGCCGAAGTAGTCGAGGCCGTTGCCGCTGGTGGCGACGAAGGCGCGCGGGTTCGAGAACGCGGCGCCCGGAGCGCCGGTCACGCCGTAGTTCAGGGTGCCGTTAGCGCGGCGGGCGAAGTCGACGTACTGGGCGTCAGCCTCGAAGCCGACCACGATGCCGGAGCCCGGGGTGAACTGATAGTTGTAGCCGATCTGGGCGCCGCCGGTGAAACCATCGTTGGCGCCGCGGTTGCCGACGCTGACGACGGCATTGGTGTTCGGCGAGTTGATCAGCGAGCCGGCCGGCAGGGCGTAGTTGGCGGTATTGCGGCTGCTGGCATCGAAGCCGTAGCCGGCGTTCACGCCGAAGTAGGCGCCGGTCCAGGTGAACACCGGCACCGGCGTGAACACCGGCGGCGGCGCAGCGCGACGCGGCAGGTCGGCCGCGGAGGCGGCGGCGGTCATGCCGGCGAGAACGGTCGATGCAAGAAGAACTTTTTTCATGGTGCCATGGGTCCTGGGGTTGGCTTGAGCCGGCTGCCTTCTAGGCGCTCTCGGTCGGCGGGTCTGTCGCTTTCCTGCAACAAGCTCGGCCAGACTAGCCCGATCTCGTCAACGAAAGGTGAAGGTTACGCGCGCACAACCCTGTCGTCGGCGCATGAGTGTGTATCAGAAGCTGCATCGGCGTTTGAACAAAGTCTGAAGATTAGTCGGGCTCCTTTATCCGGGGATGCCGGGATCTGTCCGATTCGGGTCCGTCGCCAGTCGGGCTCTTCCGCGTCGGCGCCGGGGACGGCGTTTTATTCTGGTACGGTGAGCGCTTGCTCGTCCCGTCCTGCGTAAGTCGGCGGTTAACCATGGTGTGGTAACCGTCCCGGATCGACCGTTGCCCGCCGCACGCCCGACCGAGAAGGACAGACCATGCTCCCGCCCGCCGAGCGGAGTCAGAAGCCCTTCGGGACTCGCCGACCCGCCGTCGAGCCGGACAGGTCCACGCGCACGCATCCAGCTACGAGCATTGCCCAGACCCGGCCCGCGGGATCCCTGGCCTGGGCGCTGCGCATTTCGGCCGTCGTGGGTCTGCTCGCCCTGGTCGCGACCCACCAGCTCGCCCGGTTGAGCCAAGCCGGCCCGGCATCGGTCCAGCTCGCCCTGGTCGGACAGGGGCTCACCGCCGATCCGGAGACGACCGGCTCGCTCGCGCCGGCCGGCGCCGCCCGGGTGACCCGCCTCGACCCCTGCCTGCTGCCCGCCCTGGACCGTCACCAGCCCTGATCGGCTGTGCGTGGGACCCGGATGCGCGCATTGCGAGATTGACAAGCTGCGCCAAGCCCCTAACTGACTGCCCCATGCGCCCCGCGGCCACGGGTGCGTTCGTGCGCCTTACGTGAGCCCTCCCGAGCCGTTGCCGCGACGGTGTCCACCGCGCCGGCCGGGCGCGCAACGGTTCCTGAACGCAGATGCCTTTTTCCGACCTGGGACTGAGCGAGAAAGTCCTCAACGCCGTCGAGACGGCGGGTTACACCGAGCCGACTCCGATCCAGGCTCAGGCGATTCCTCACGTGCTCGCGCGCCGGGACGTCCTCGGCATCGCCCAGACCGGCACCGGCAAGACCGCGGCGTTCACGCTGCCGATGCTGACGCTGCTGGAGAACGGCCGCGCCCGCGCCCGGATGCCCCGCACGCTGATCCTGGAGCCGACCCGGGAACTCGCGGCGCAGGTGGTCGAGAATTTCGACCGCTACGGCACCAACCACAAGCTCAATGTCGCGCTCATCATCGGCGGCGTGTCCTTCGCGGACCAAGACGCCAAGCTGACGCGCGGCACCGACGTGCTGATCGCCACGCCGGGCCGGCTGCTGGACCATTTCGAGCGCGGCAAGCTGCTTCTCACCGGGGTCGAGCTGCTGGTCATCGACGAGGCCGACCGTATGCTCGACATGGGGTTCATCCCCGACATCGAGCGGATCGTGAAGATGGTCCCGTTCACCCGGCAGACGCTGTTCTTCTCGGCGACCATGCCGCCGGAGATCGAGCGGCTGGCGGACATGTTCCTGCACAACCCGCAGCGGATCGAGGTGGCGCGGCCGGCTTCCACGGCCTCGACCATCACGCAACGGCTGGTGGCGGTCGGCTCCGAGGGGCACGCCAAGCGCGAGCGCCTGCGTACCCTGATCCGCGGCGAGTCCGAGCTGAACAACGCCATCATCTTCTGCAACCGCAAGCGCGACGTCGCGCTGCTGCAGAAGTCGCTGGTCAGCCACGGGTTCGACGCCGCCGCCCTCCACGGCGACATGGACCAGCGGGCGCGCACCACCGCGCTGGACGCGTTCCGCGCTGGCGAGACCGCCCTGCTGGTCGCCAGCGACGTGGCGGCCCGTGGTCTCGACATCCCGGCGGTCAGCCACGTGTTCAATTTCGACATCCCGCACCACCCCGAGGATTACGTTCACCGGATCGGCCGAACCGGCCGGGCTGGCCGGAGTGGCGCCGCCTACACCCTGGTCGCCCCCGGGGACGACCGCTCGCTGGGCGCCATCGAGGCGCTGATCGGGCAGCCGATTCCCTGGTTCGACGGTGACCTGTCCACGGTGGCCGATCCGTCCGCCGACACCGGCACGCGGCACCGCGGCCGATCGGGCGAGGGCCGCCGCGGCGGGCGCTCGGGCAAGTCCGAGGGGCGGTCGTCCGAGGCCCGGTCGTCGGTCGACCGCTCGCCCGAGGGGCGGTCGTCGGCTGGGCGCTCCGAGCGGCGCACCTCGGAGGGCAGATCTTCCGAGAGCAGGACTTCGGAGAGCAGGTCGTCGGAGACCAGTCCGGTGGAGGCCAGGGCACCGGAGCCGCGTACGTCCGAGGCCAGGTCGGAGCCCCGTGCCGAGGCCAAGCCGAACGGTCGCGAGGGCAGCGGACGCCAGCGCTCCCGCGGCGGGTCGGCCGCCGCGCGTGGCGAGACCCGTCCGGCCCCGCGTCCCGAGCCCGTCCGCGAGGAGCGGATGCGCGAGGAGCGCGGCCGCCGCAACGAGCCCGACGGGGATACCCCGATCGGACTCGGCTCACACGTCCCGGCCTTCTTGCTTCGACCAGTTTTGGCAAAGAAAGAGAAGTAACGCCCGGCTTAACGTTCCAGCTACGAACCGGCACTAGACTGGTTTTGGGCCGTGTTTAGTGATCCACCGGCGGCCTCGGACCGCGGGTTACGGATGAGCCAGGAGACCTATTCGGATCGCGACCGCAGCTTCGCGCTTGCGAAGCGGGCGCACGATCTGATCCACGATTACGGTCCCTCGGCCACCCCCCGCGCCTACGCGGTCTGGTACGCCTACGTGTCGGGCGAACTGCCGCTGCTGGGCGACGCGGTCAAGCGTCGGACCACCCAGAACGGCTGCCTGACCGAGTCCGACATCGACGACCTGCACGAGACCTATCTCGACGGGCGCCAGCTCACGAGTGCCGCCGGCGACGTCAGCCGCAGCGTGCTCGACGAGATCGAAGCGGTGACCGAGATCCTCGATTTGTCGCTCGGTTCGACCACGCAATACGGCGAAGCCCTGCGCGGCCTGGCCCAGGATCTCGCCCAGGAGGGCATGCCGACCCGGGCGCGCCTCGGCGAGATCGTCTCGACCCTGGTCTCCACCACCCGCGAGGTCGCGGTGAACAACCGTGTCCTCGAGGCACGGATGCGCGAGACCCGCACCGAGATCGAGACCCTGCGCGAGAAGCTGGAGGCGAGCCGGCTCGAGAGCCTGACCGATGCGCTGACCGGGCTGGCGAACCGCAAGCATTTCGAGGAGATGCTGAAGGCGACCCTGGAGGCGTCCCGCCTCGGGGACGTGCCGATGAGCCTGGTCGTGCTCGACATCGACTTCTTCAAGCGCTTCAACGACCTGTACGGCCATCTCACGGGCGATCAGGTGTTGCGGCTCGTGGCGATCGTGATGCGGGAGAATGCCGGCACGCAGGCGCTGCTCGCCCGGTTCGGCGGCGAGGAGTTCGGCATCGTGCTGCCCGGCGCCGACCGGGTCCTCGCCCGACAGGTGGCCGAGAAGGTCCGGACCAGCGTGATGGGACGGGAACTCGTGAAGCGCTCGACCGGCGAGTCGCTTGGCAAGGTCACGATCTCGCTCGGCATCGCAGTTCTGCACGCCAGCGACAGCCCGGCCTCACTCCTGGAGCGCGCCGACCTGTGCATGTTCGCGGCCAAGCGCGCCGGCCGGAACCGCGTCGTGGACGACGCGGCCGAGACGCTCCCGCAGGTGGCCTGACGCGAGGCCGAGACGTTTGATCTCGCATCATCCGTTTCCGAAAGCCGGAAACCACCTTTCGGGATGATGCTTTAGACCCGGGCCGGGATCCGGTCTTCCGAGACCGGCGTGATCGCTACCGATTCGCCGCAGCCGCAGGCCGAGGTCTGGTTCGGGTTGTTGAACACGAATTGCGAGGCGAGCTTTGTGGTGGTGAAGTCCATCTCGGTACCGAGCAGGAACAGCACCGCCTTGGGATCGACGAACACCCGGACGCCGCGATCCTCGACCACGTCCTCGCCGGGATTGGCCGCCTCGGCATATTCCATCGTGTAGGACATGCCGGCGCAGCCGCCGTTGCGGACGCCGACCCGCAGGCCCGCGATCGGCCGGTCGGCATCCGCCATGATCGCCTTGATCCGCTCGGCCGCGCGATCGGTCAGCGAAAGAACCTTGAAGCCTGCAAACATCGTCACCCTCCCGCCCATCCGGGTTCAAGGCCCGGGAGCGCGCATTCTGACAGACACAAGATAAGCATCCGTCCCCGCCCGGTCCACTACGGTCGGGCCACAGGGCCGCGGCATTCGGCGCGTCAGGCCGTTTCGCCCGTGAGCCGCGCGAAGGTGGCGAGATCGACGTTGCCGCCGCTGATCACCACGCCGACGCGCTTGTTCGTGATGTCGACCAGCCCGTGCAGGACCGCCGCCGCCGCCAGGCAGCCGGTCGGCTCGACCAGGATCTTCATCCGTTCGGCGAAGAACCGCATGGTCTCGACGAGCTGGGCGTCCGAGACGGTCAGGATGTCGGCGACATCCCTGCGGATGATCGCGAAGGTGAGGTCGCCGAGCGCCGTCGATTGCGCCCCGTCCGCGATGGTCCGGGGTACCGGGATGGTGACGATCGCGCCCCCGCGGAACGATTGCTGCCCGTCATTGCCGGCCTCCGGTTCCACGCCGATCACCCGGCAGCCCGGCGACAATTCCGTGGCGGCGAGCGCGCAGCCGGCGAGCTGGCCGCCGCCTCCGAGGCAGGCCACCAGCACGTCGAGGGGCCCGGCCTCCGCGATCAGCTCCTGCGCCAGCGTCCCCTGCCCGGCAATCACATCGCGGTTGTTGAACGGCGGGATCACCGTCATGCCCCGGGGCTCGGCGAGTTCCCGGCCGAGCGCCTCCCTATCCTGGGTGTAGCGGTCGTACAGCACGACCTCGGCGCCGTAGCCCCGGGTCGCCGCGATCTTGGCCGCGGGGGCGTCGCCCGGCATCACGATCGTCGCCGGGATGCCGAGCAGCTGGCTCGCCAGGGCGATCGCCTGGGCGTGGTTGCCGGAGGAGAACGACAGCACCCCGCGGGCACGGACCGCCTCCGGGAGGGCGCTGATCGCGTTGTAGGCGCCCCGGAATTTGAAGGCGCCGCCCCGCTGCAGGTTCTCGGCCTTGAAGAATAGTTTTGCGCCGGTCCGCGCATCGGCGGTGCGCGAGGTCAGCACGGGGGTCCGGTGGGCGATCCCGGCGATCCGCTCCGCGGCCCGGGCGACGTCCGCGAAGGTCGGCACGCCGCTCTCGGCCGTCGTCGTCTGTGCTTGCTCCGGCATCGTATCCCACAAAGCTCCTGCCTGAGAACCGTGCTCGATCGCGCTGCGATCGGGCACGGCTGCGTGACCTCGACCGCCTGCGCGCGCCCGCTCCGGACCGGAATCACCCCGGCGGACCGCTCCCGGCCGCGGAAACTCTTAGGCAGGATTTGCGCCCGGCGCATCCGTGGGATTTGCAGGCCAAGCGGAGCCATTCGTTGGCCCGGAGCTTGTATCCCTGGATTCGTTCGAGGGTCGCGTCGCCATGCCGTTGGAATCGAAGGTTCGGATCCCCTCTCCCGCCGACCCGCAGCGCGGTGCCGCGGAGGCCCGATGAGCGACAGGATGCGCGATCGGCGGGCGGGCGACGAGGCGACGGAGGTCACGTTCCGCGGGCGGGGCCTTGCGCTCCGGTCGGGCGGACGGCTGATCCTGCTCGTCTGCCCGCTCTGTTCGCAGCGCAACGCCAGCCGCGGTGCCGAGCGGGGCATCTGCGAATGGTGCGCCTACGTGCCCTCGCAGGATCAGGCGGAGCCGGTGGAGCGCGGGAACGGGTGACCGCTTCCGCCCTCATGCCGCCGCCGAACCGGGCCGCTTGGAGTTTTCGGTAAACCCAGCTCCACTGCAGACGGTCCCGCAGTCTCGTCGCGCGATCGCCGAACGGGTCGAGGCCGCAGACCGCGAATCCGCCTCGGCGGCGGAAAGGGGAACGTCGATCACGCGACGTGGCTGTGCGCTGCGTACTATTTTCGATTGCAAGTTTTGGTTAAAATTACAATTATAGGTTGGGGGGCTGCCGACCGGGAGGGATCATGCAACCGTCGGAATGCTGTATTTTTCGCATGATCCTCGCGTCCGTGATCGGAAGCGCTGTCACATTGCTGTTGGTCCGTGGTTTCGACCCGTGGGCCCTGGCGCTGATTCCTCTTGGGGGAAGTCTGGCGACCGTGTTCGTAATCGCCCTGTTCCAGGCCATCAGCCTCGCCCTGATGGCTTCGTCGCGCCAGAACACCGAGTCTGCAACCTAGCGGCGGATTGAGCGGACCTTCCCACCCTAACCCTCATCCTGAGGTGCCGCAGCGAAGCGGAGGCCTCGAAGGAGCCCTCCAGAAGTCTCCGCGATCCCTGAAGCCCTCCTTCGAGGCCCAGCGATCTTCGATCGCCGGGCACCTCAGGATGAGGCTACGATGTTTACACATCTGCATCGGACACCGCCGCTCGCGATAGAGCGCGACCGGCCCCCTCTCCCGTGCGGGAGAGGGGACCCGCGCTCCATCCTGCACCCGTACTGCCGACACCGATGCGTGAATCCGGTAGCAGGATGAGGGGAGAGATTGGAATCTCCGAAGCCTTCGCCACAGCCATCGTCTTTGCGAGTGGAACTGAGCGATCCCGGAGCACGATGTGTCTCCGGGCTGCTGTGCGCGTAACCAGGGCGCGGGGCGAGCGAGCCGCCTCCGCGCCCGGTATCGACCGTCAGCTATGGATCACCTTGCCATACGCGTCGAGTACGCTTTCGTGCATCATCTCGCTGAGCGTCGGGTGCGGGAACACCGTGTGCATCAGCTCTTCCTCGGTGCTCTCCAAGTTCATCGCCACGACGTAACCCTGGATCAGCTCGGTCACCTCGGCGCCGACCATGTGGGCGCCAAGCAGCTGGCCGGTCTTGGCGTCGAACACCGTCTTGACCAGGCCGTCCGGCTCGCCCAGCGCGATCGCCTTGCCGTTGCCCGCGAACGGGAAGCGGCCGACCTTGACGGTGAAGCCCAGCTCCTTGGCCTTGGCCTCAGTGAGGCCGACGCTGGCGATCTGCGGCTGGCAATAGGTGCAGCCCGGGATCTTGGCCTTGTCCATCAGGTGGGTGTGCAGGCCCTTGATGGTCTCGACGCAGATGACGCCCTCGTGCTCGGCCTTGTGTGCGAGCATCGGCGGGCCGGCGACGTCGCCGATGGCGTAGAGACCGGGGACGTTGGTCCGGCCCAGCCCGTCGGTCACGACGATGCCGCGGTCGATCTTCACCCCGAGCTTTTCGAGACCGATATTCTCGATGTTGCCGACCACTCCCACCGCCGAGATCAGCTTTTCGGCCGTGATTTGCTGGGTCTTGCCGTCGCCGCCCTCGATGGTCGCCGTGACGGAATCGGCGCCCTTCTCGACTTTGGTCACCTTGGCGCCGGTGAGGATCTTGATGCCCTGCTTCTCGAAGCGCTTGCGCGCCAGGCCCGCAATCTCGGCATCCTCCACCGGCAGGATCTGCGGCAGCAGCTCCACCACGGTCACCTCGGCGCCCATGGTCCGGTAGAATGAGGCGAACTCGATGCCGATCGCGCCCGAGCCCATGACGAGCAGGCTCTTGGGCATCGTCTCCGGGACCATGGCCTCGTAATAGGTCCAGATCTGCTTCTTGTCGGGCTCGATCCCGGGGATCGCCCGCGGCCGGGCTCCGGTGGCCACGATGATGTGCTTGGCCTGGTAGCTGCCCGCTCCCTTGGCGCCCTTCGGAGCCTCGGCGCGCTTCGATTCCTTGACGGTGACCTGGCCGGGCTGGTTGCCCGTGGCGACGCTGTCGACCGAGGCCTCGCCCCAGATGACGTCGACCTTGTTCTTCTTGAGCAGCATGCCGACGCCGCCGTTGAGCCGGCCTGAGACGCCCCGCGAGCGCTTCACGATGGCCGCGGTGTCGAACGACACCTCCTTGGCCGACAGGCCATAATCGGAGGCGTGCTGCATGTAGTGGTAGATCTCGGCCGAGCGCAGCAGCGCCTTGGTGGGGATGCAGCCCCAGTTCAGGCAGATGCCGCCCAGGTGCTCCCGGTCGATCACCGCGGTCTTGTAGCCGAGCTGCGCCGCGCGGATCGCGGTGACGTAGCCGCCGGGGCCGGCGCCGATGATGAGGATGTCGTAGGTGTCGGACATTGCGTGCTCCGGCTCAGACCAACATGCCCATCGGGTTTTCGATCAGCCCCTTGAAGGCCGCGACCAGTTCCGCGCCGAGCGCGCCGTCGAGGACGCGGTGGTCGCAGGACAGGGTGGCGGTCATCACCTGGACCACCGCCGGAGCGCCGTCCTTGACGACGACGCGCTTCTCGCCGGCGCCCACCGCCAGGATGCTCGATTGCGGCGGGTTGATCACCGCGGTGAAGTGCTTGATCCCGAACATGCCGAGGTTCGACACCGAGGTGACGCCGCCTTGGTATTCTTCGGGCTTGAGCTTCTTCGAGCGCGCCCGGGCGGCGAAGTCCTTCATCTCCTTCGAGATGGTGGACAGGGTCTTCTCGTCGGCCCGCCGGATCACCGGGGTGAACAGCCCGCCGTCGATCGCCACCGCCACGCCGACTTCGGCCTGCTTGAAGCGCAGCACCCGGTCCTCGGCCCAGACCGCGTTGGCGGCGGGCACGCGGGTGAGCGCCAGGCCCATCGCCTTGATGACGAAGTCGTTCACCGAGAGCTTGAAGGCCGGCTTGCCGTCCTTGTCCTTGCCCGCGGAGGCGTTGAGCGTCTCGCGCAGCTTCATCAGCGCGTCGAGTTCGCAATCCACCGTGAGGTAGAAGTGCGGGGCCACCTGCATCGCCTCGGTGAGGCGCTTGGCGATGGTCTTGCGCATGCCATCCAGCGGCACCTCCTCGTAGGAGCCCTTGGCGTAAAAGCCCCGGACCTGATCGAGGGTGAGGCCGGCCGGCGCTCCGGCAGCGGGGGCGGCCTTCGGCGCGGGTGCTGCCGCCTTGGGCGCCTCGGCGGCGGCCTGAGGCGCCGGCGCCTTGGTCCCGCCCGAGGCCTTGGCGGCCTGGACGTCGCGGGCGATGATCCGCCCGTGCGGGCCGGTGCCCGCCACGGCGGCGAGCTCGACGCCCTCCTGCTTGGCGATCCGGCGTGCGAGCGGCGAGGCGAAGACCCGGCCTCCCGAACCGCCCTGCTGCTTCGGCGCGGTCCCGCCGGGCTGGGCGCCCTCCGGCGCCTCGTTCACCCGCTCGTAGGACATGTGGCCGCCGCCGGGCGTGGTGTTCTGGTCGGCCGGTGCCGGCGCCGCGGATTGCGGCTCGGACTTCGGCTCGGCTTTGGCCTTCGGCTCGGCCTTGCCGCCCGCGGCCTGCACGCTCGCCGGATCCTCGCCCTCGACGGCGATCACCGCGATCAGGTCGTTGACCGGCACGTCGGCGGTGCCCTCTGGGACGACGATCTTGGCGAGGACGCCCTCGTCGATGGCCTCGACCTCCATGGTCGCCTTGTCGGTCTCGATCTCGGCGAGGATGTCGCCGGATTTCACGGCGTCGCCCTCTTTCTTCAACCACTTGGCGAGGTTGCCCTTCTCCATGGTCGGCGACAGGGCGGGCATGAGCACGTTGATCGGCATGGCATCAGGTCTCGGGCAAGGCCGGGGCGGCCGGATCGTCGAAGGGAAACAGGTCGTCGAGGGGGAACGGGACGGCGTCGAACGGCGCGAGCGCTACAGTCTCGCCGCGCTGGATCGTGGCCAAGACCACCCAGCGCCCATCCGCGAGGGCAAAGCCTTCCAGAAACCCTTCGCCCGGATCGAGCAGCCAGAGGTGGCCGATCCCTGCCTCGGCGTAGATGCGGCGCTTGGGACCGCGGTCGAGGCGCATGGTGGGCGGCGACAGGATCTCGCAGACCCAATCCGGCGCGGTCGTGATGAAGGCATCCGCGGGTTCGGTCGGCATCCGCTCGCGGCGCCAGCCAGCGAGATCGGGCACGACCACGTGAGGGTCGAGATGAAGCTCCGGCTCGATCATGAAGATCCAACCCCCGGGACTTCCACGCCCACGGCTGAAGGTAAAATCGAGCTCGCTGGAGAGCCGTACTGCCGCGCTGGCGTGCCCAGGCCGCGGACGCGGGTGTGTCTCCAGGGTGCCATCGATGATCTCGGCGACGAGATGCTCCGGCACGGCCACGAGATCCGCGTAGGTCGCCAGTCGGATCGCTGCCTCAGCCATGGTCGGATGCCGCCATCGCTAGTTGAAGCCGCCGGGGTCGAGCCCCTCGGCCTCCCAGCCGGCGCGGATGCGCTCGAACGCCTCCTCCTCCGACATGTCGGTCTCCAGCGCGTAGGCGCGGGCCGCCTGCCGACCGAGGTCGAGCAGCAGCCGGCCCCAGGTCGCAGGATCGTCGAACGAGCGGCGCAGGGCGACGCTGACGGCCCCGTCCACCACGGCCGCGCGCAGCACCTCGATGCCGCCCTGGGCGCGGGCGTCCGGCGGAATGGCCAGTTCGACGAAGTCCTGTGTGGGATCCTGGCTCATGGCGCGCCGGCTGATTTCCGAACCCGTTCGGGGCAGACGGACGGGGCTGCGGCGCCGCCCGCGAATCCCGTCACTTGTAGCAGACGCTCTTGGCCGCCTCGACGACTTCGGCCACGGTCGGCAGGGCGAGCTTTTCCAGGTTCGCCGCGTAGGGCATCGGCACGTCCTTGCCGGTGATGCGCAGGACCGGGGCGTCGAGGTAGTCGAAGGCGTCGACCATGAGGCGGGCCACGATCTCGGCGCCGATGCCGGATTGCGGGAACCCCTCCTCCACCGTGATGCAGCGGCCGGTCTTCTTGACCGAGCGCACCACGGTCTCGGAATCCATGGGCCGGATCGTGCGCAGGTCGATCACCTCGGCCTCGATGCCCTCCTCGGCCAGCGCCTGGGCGGCCTTGAGCGCGTAGGTCATGCCGATCGCGAAGGACACGATGGTCACGTCCTTGCCGGTGCGGTGGACCCGCGCCTTGCCGATCGGCAGGACGAAGTCGTCGAGCTGCGGCACCGGGAAGGACTGGCCGTACAGGATCTCGTTCTCGAGGAAGATGATCGGGTTCGGGTCGCGGATCGCGGCCTTGAGCAGGCCCTTGGCGTCAGAGGCCGTGTAGGGGGCGATCACCTTGAGGCCCGGCACGTTGGAGTACCACGCGGAATAATCGTGGCTGTGCTGGGCGCCGACCCGGGCGGCCGCGCCGTTGGGGCCGCGGAACACGATCGGACAGCCGAGCTGGCCACCGGACATGTACAGGGTCTTGGCCGCCGAGTTGATGATGTGGTCGATCGCCTGCATGGCGAAGTTGAAGGTCATGAACTCCACGATCGGCTTCAGGCCGGACAACGCCGCGCCGACGCCGATGCCGGCGAAGCCGTGCTCGGTGATCGGGGTGTCGACCACGCGCCGGGCGCCGAATTCCTGCAGCAGCCCCTGGGTGATCTTGTAGGCGCCCTGATACTCGGCGACCTCCTCGCCCATGACGAACACGTCGCCGTCGCGGCGCATCTCCTCGGCCATGGCGTCGCGCAGGGCCTCGCGGACCGTGGTGGTGACCATCGGGGTGTTAGCCGGGAACTCCTCCATCACCGGCTCGTCGGCCTTGTTGGTGATGACGGCCGGCGCCGCCGGGGCCTTCTGCGCATCCTCGCCGGATTTCGAGGCCGGGGCCGGCTTGTCGGCCATCCCCTCGGCCTGCATGTCCGGGGTCGGGGCCGGGTGGCCGCCGGCGCCGTTGGGCTTCGGCTTACCACCGCTGGCGGCCGCCTCGGCCACGTCCTCGCCCTCACCCGCGATGATGGCGATCGGCGTGTTGACCGCGACGCCCTCGGTGCCCTCCGCGATCAAGATCTTGGCGAGCACGCCCTCGTCGATCGCCTCGACCTCCATGGTCGCCTTGTCGGTCTCGATCTCGGCCAGCACGTCGCCGGATTTGACCGGGTCACCCTCTTTCTTCAGCCACTTGGCGAGCTTGCCCTCCTCCATGGTGGGGGAGAGGGCGGGCATCAGGATGTCGGTCGCCATGCTCAGCTCTGCGGTCGTCTTTTCGGTCGGGGCGGCCAGGGTTTCGCGGACGCGCTAGGCGTGCGCATCCAGCAGGATGTCGGTCCACAGCTCGGAGGGATCCGGCTCGGGATCGTTGGTGGCGAACTCGGCCGCCGCGTTCACGGTCTCGCGGACCTTGGCGTCGGTCGCCTTGATCTCCGCCTCCGGCACCCCGTGCAGCTCGAGCAGGCGCTTGCGCACCATCTCGATCGGGTCGTGCTCGTCGCGCATCTTCGAGACCTCGTCCTTGGTCCGGTACTTGGCCGGATCGGACATGGAATGGCCGCGATAGCGGTAGGTCTGCATCTCCAGGATGTAGGGGCCCTTGCCCGTGCGGGCGTGCTCGACCGCCCGCGCCGCCGCCTCGCGCACCGTGCGCACGTCCATGCCGTCGACCTGCTCGCCCGGGATGCCGAAGGAGAGGCCGCGCTTGGAGAAGTCGGTCTGCGCCGAGGCCCGGGCCACCGAGGTGCCCATGGCGTAGCGGTTGTTCTCGATCACGTAGACCACGGGCAGCTTCCACAGCGCCGCCATGTTGAAGCTCTCGTAGACCTGGCCCTGGTTGGCCGCGCCGTCGCCCATGTAGGTGAGGCTGACCTTGCCGTTCTCCCGGTAATGATCCGCGAAGGCGAGGCCAGTGCCCAGCGAGACCTGGGCGCCCACGATGCCGTGGCCGCCGAAGAACTGCTTCTCGCGGCTGAACATGTGCATGGAGCCGCCCTTGCCGCGGCTGTAGCCGCCCCGGCGGCCGGTCAGCTCGGCCATGACGCCCTTGGGGTCCATGCCGCAGGCCAGCATGTGGCCGTGGTCGCGGTAGCCGGTGATGACCTGGTCGCCGTCGACCGAGGCCATCTGCATGCCGATCACCACGGCTTCCTGGCCGATATAGAGGTGGCAGAACCCGCCGATCAGGCCCATGCCGTAGAGCTGGCCGGCCTTCTCCTCGAAACGCCGGATCAGCAGCATCTCGTGATAGGCGTGAAGGTCTTCCTCGCGGGTGAATTGCGGCATGTTGGGCGCGGGCTTGTGCGCCTCGATAACCTGAGCGCTTCCGGCCTCTGAGCTTCCGACCTGCGGTTGCGAGGACGAAGCGTCCTTCGCAGGCTCCTTGGCGGCGTCCATCGGCGCTCTCCCCGTGATTCCACGCGACTGGAACGGGGTGTAGGACAGCACCGTTTGGAAAGCGAGGGTGGACGCTCTGACAGGTCGCCCCTCTTGTCAGAGGCGATCTAAAGCATCGTCCCGAACGGCAGCCGCCGGCTTTCGTGCATGGGAGAGGCCGACCTTAAGTGGCGGCGCGTCGGGCCGGAGCGTGATGTCAGGGTGTGATGACGACCACGTCGTTGGCGTGGACGCGGCCCAGCACGATCCGGGCCCGCTCTTCCAGGAGGTCGCGGTCGATCTGGTCGCTCTTGAGCAGGGTCACCCGGTGCTCCCAGGTCGCCCGCTCCGCCCGCACGGCGGCGAGCTCCCGGGTGAGGCCGTAGGCGCGGATCTTCAGCACCTTCTTGGCCTCGAGGCCGCGGTTGCCGCTCTCGGCCTGCCACACGAAGAAACCGACGACGAGCGCCGACAGGGTCCAGAGACCCAGGGGCAACACGACCATTCTGACGCGGCGACGGACGACCATGGCGCCAGCCTCGCGCGGAAAGGTTAACGGAGTTTTTCGGTGCTGCCGGTTCGTGCCCGTCGGGTATGATCCGGGCCCAGGGATGGGAACTCCGGCGCACCGATGGACATGACGGAGCTGACGCGCTGGATCGCGGAGCACGCGACCGCGACCGACGACCACGACACGATGCTAGCCCGGGTCTGCGAGGCCCTGTGCGCGGCCGGCGTCCCGCTCTGGCGGGTCAGCGTCATGTCGCCGGCCATCGACCCGACCGTGCGGGGCGTCAGCCTGAACTGGCTCCTCGGCCAGGGCCTGACCTTCGTGCCGAACCCGCACGGCGCCGAACAGGAGGCCGACTGGCTCCGCAGCCCGATCTTCGCGATGCTGGAGCGGAGCCAGACCTTCGGACGCTGGCGCCTCGACAGCCCCGGTCCGGAAACGGATTACCCGATCCTGCACGGCCTGCGCGCCGAGGGCGGCACCGAGTACGCGGTCCAGATCGTCGGCTTCGCGCCCGGCACGGCGTTGCGCGGCGTCGCGATCTCGTTCTGCACCCAGGCCCGCGACGGCTTCACGCAGGCCGACCTCGCGGCGGTCGCGGCGGTGATGCCGACCTTCGCGCTGGCGGTGGCCAAGCTCGGCCTCGGACATACCCTACGCGAGGTCACGGCGACCTATCTCGGGCGCTCCACCGCGGAGCGGGTCCTCGACGGGCAGATCCAGCGCGGCCAGGGCCGGGCCGTCCCGGCCGCGATCCTACTGACGGACCTGCGCGGCTTCACGGCCCTGTCCGACCGGGCCGACCCCTACGACATGGTCACCTGGCTCAACGAGCATTTCGACGCGCTGGGCGATCCCGTGGCCCGGCACGGCGGCGAGATCCTCAAATTCCTCGGCGACGGCTTCCTGGCGATCTTCCCGGTGGCCGATGCCGGCATCCTGCCCTGCCCCGTCTGCAACAGCGCCCTCGACGCCGCCGCGGACGGGCTCGCGGCCAACGCCGCGCTCAACGATCGCCGCCGGGCCGCGGGGCTACCGGAGCTGACTGCCGACTGCGTCGTGCATTTCGGGACGGTGGTCTACGGCAATGTCGGCACCGAGCGCCGCCTCGACTTCACGGTGATCGGGCGGGCGGTGAACGAGGCGAGCCGTATCGAGAGCCAGTGCGAGGCCCTCGGCCACGCGCTGCTGGTTTCGGATTCCTTCGCGGAACGGTGCGCCCGGCCTCTGGAACCGGTGGGAACCATCGAGCTGCGAGGGCTGGCGCGGCCGCAGAAGGTCTGGACGCTGCCGGGTGACTGAAGTTCGTCGGCCGAAGGACGTGGAGCGCCGTTCCCGGTCATTGCTTCGCTGCGCTCGCAATGACGGTGCAATTTGAAAGACGGCCCCCGTCTTCCCTCCCCGCAAGCCGGGAGGGAAGACGTATGCGAATTCAGCCCCGCGCCAGATGCTTGATCGCCGAAGCGCCGGCGTAGAGCGCCTGCGGACCGAGGCCCTCCTCGATACGGATCAGCTGGTTGTACTTCGCCAGTCTGTCGGAGCGGGCCAGCGAGCCGGTCTTGATCTGCCCGCAATTGGTGGCGACCGCGAGGTCCGCGATGGTCGAATCCTCGGTCTCGCCGGAGCGGTGGGACATCACCGCGGTGTAGCCGGCGCGCTGGGCCATATCGACGGCCGCCAGGGTCTCGGTCAGCGTACCGATCTGGTTGACCTTGATCAGGATCGAGTTGGCCGTGCCCTCGGCGATGCCGCGGGACAGGCGCTCGACATTGGTCACGAACAGGTCGTCGCCCACGAGCTGGCAGCGATCGCCGATCTTCTCGGTCAGGAGCTTCCAGCCGGCCCAGTCGTCCTCGGACATGCCGTCCTCGATCGAGAGGATCGGGTAGTTGGCAACCAGCTGGGCCAAGTAATCGACCTGAGCCTCGATCGAGCGGTTCGTGCCCTCGCCCTCGTAGGCGTAGGCGCCGTCCTTGAAGAACTCGGTGGCGGCGCAGTCGAGGCCCAGGGCGATCTCGGTGCCGGGCTTGAAGCCGGCGGCCGTGATCGCGTCCATCACGAAGTCGAGGGCGGCCTCAGCCGACGGCAGGTTCGGGGCGAAGCCGCCCTCGTCGCCGACATTGGTGTTGTGGCCGGCCTTCTTCAGCTTGCCCTTGAGGGTGTGGAACACCTCGGAGCCCATGCGCACGGCGTCGGCGAGCGACTCCGCGCCCACCGGCAGGATCATGAATTCCTGGAAGTCGATCGGGTTGTCGGCGTGCGCCCCGCCGTTGATGATGTTCATCATCGGCACCGGCAGGACCCGCCCCTGCACGCCGCCGACGTAACGGTAGAGTGGCAGGCCCGAGGCCTCGGCCGCCGCCTTGGCGACCGCGAGCGACACGCCCAGAATCGCGTTCGCCCCGAGGCGCGCCTTGTTGGGGGTGCCGTCGAGCTCGATCATCGCCTCGTCGACGGCGACCTGATCCTCGGCCTCCATGCCGCCGATCGCGTCGAGGATCTCGGTCTGCGCGGCCTCGACCGCCTTCAGCACGCCCTTGCCCAGGAAGCGGCTCTGATCGCCGTCGCGCAGCTCGACCGCCTCGTGGGCGCCCGTGGACGCCCCCGACGGGACGGCGGCGCGGCCGAACGAGCCGTCCTCCAGAAGGACGTCGACCTCGACCGTGGGGTTGCCGCGGCTGTCGAGGATCTCGCGGGCGCTGATATTGGTGATCGCGGTCATTACAGGTCCTCTCGCGGGGCCGCTTGTCGGCAGCGGCGGCCCCGATCCGGGGTGCGGCGCATCGCGGCGGCTTATCCGTCAAGCCGCGTCCGGCGGCAAGCATCCGGTTAGGTGGCGCCTGTGCACGTGTCGTGACAGCGATGAATCGCAACGCTGACGTGCGGGCCTACCGCACGCGCAGCGGGGCCGGGTGCCGGACCGGGGTCGCGGCCAGGGATCGGTTCAGCCTACGTAACTGGACATCGTTGCGGGCACAGAGGTCGTAGCTGGTCATGGCATCGAGCATGCGCTGGACCGCGTCGTCTTCCCTAGCGCGGGCGGGAGCGGCTGCAGCCGCGACCATCGCAATCAACCCGAAGGCAATGAGACGCATCGTATCGTACCGGCTTCGGACAGCGTCGACGGCCACCCGCTCCGCGGATCGTGACGGAAACCGGTAAAGAATTGGTCGCGGCGCGCATGGGTGCGCCGGACCGCACGCGGGCTTATAAAGACGCCATGACCACGCCTGAGACCCTGCAGCTCGGCCAGCCCACCCCGCTGCCGTCCTCCCCCGCGGATGCCCGCCTCGACCGGGTGCCGAACCCGCATGCCGACACCGATTACGTAGCCCGGTTCACCGCGCCCGAGTTCACCTCGATCTGCCCGGTCACCGGCCAGCCGGATTTCGCCATCCTGGTGATCGACTACGTGCCTGGCGACTGGCTCGTGGAATCGAAGTCGCTCAAGCTTTATCTCGGCGCGTTCCGCAATCATGGGGCGTTCCACGAGGATTGCACCGTGGCGATCGGCAAGCGCCTGCGCGATCTGCTGGAGCCGCGCTACCTGCGGATCGGCGGGTACTGGTATCCGCGCGGCGGCATCCCGATCGACGTGTTCTGGCAGACCGGCGAGCCGCCGAAGACGATCTGGCTGCCCGAGACCGGGGTCGCCCCCTATCGCGGCCGCTGATCCGGCATGAAAAAGGCGACCGGCTCGCGCCGGTCGCCCTTCAGATCCGTTGGGATCGTCGCCCTTAATAGGGGGCGCCGTAATAGCCGCCGTAGGCCGGGGCGCCGTAGCCGTAAGCCGGAGCGCCGTAGGCCGGCCCGTAGCCGCCGCGGTTGTAGTAGTTGTTGGCTGCGCCGGCAGCGACGGCGCCGGCGGCCAGGCCGGCAATGCCGAGGCCGATGGCGGCGCCGGTTCCGATGCCGCGACGTCCGCCGCGGTAACCGTAGCCGTGACCATAGCCATGCCCGTATCCGCCGTGGAAACCGTACGGACGGGCCTCGGCGCCGGTCGTGGCGGCGACGCTGCCGAGGGCCAGGGCGGCGGCGGTGGCGATGATACCGATCTTGCGCATGACGTTCCTTCTCGATCCGTGATCGAACATGCCCACTAACGTGGCTGCACAACGAACGGTTCCGAGTTTTCGTATGCGGATTTTGATAACCATGATCGCCTGAACGACGGTTCATCTCCGACCCATACGATAGAATCACTGCCGGTCGCCCGGGCATTCGCAAACGCCCGCCGCTGGTCTTGTGAATACTTTCCGCATCGCAGTGGGTCTAAACCTGCGGCTGTTGCGCCGAGGGTGGGGGCGGCGCTGTCCGACCGCCCGGTTCCCGTCTTACGCCGGCTCAGGCGGACGGAGATCCCGATCTCACCCTCGTCCTGAGGCGTGACCGAGCGAGCCCTCAGCGATCGCATGGCTGGCCGGAGGGCTCCCTAGAGGTCTCCGCTGCGCGCCCTCGTCTCAAAATGACGGCGCGGACGGGAAAGACCAGTCCAACGCAATCTCAGCCGGTATGACGCCGGCTCGTGCATCCCGTTCCAGGTGGAAACTGCTTACCTACGCTTGCGCCGCGACCGGCGCGGTTCCGGAGAGCCGACCCCATGGATGCCCTCACGCTGATCCGCGATACCTTCGCGCCGCTCGCCGGCAAGCGCATCCTCGACATCGGGTGTGGGCCCGGGACCCTGGCGAAACGGCTCACGGAGGACGGCGCCTCGGTGACGGGCGTCGACCCGGGCCAGGCGGCCCTGGGCAAGGCCCGGGAGGCCGTGCCGGCCGCGCGGTTCGAGGCCGCCTCGGCCGAGGCCCTGCCGTTCCCTGACGCGCATTTCGACGGCGCCGTGATGTTCAACGCCCTGCACCACGTGCCCGACCCCGCCGCCGCCCTGCGCGAGGCGGCCCGGATCGTGGTGCCGGGCGGGACCCTGGTGGTGGTGGAGCCCCTGGCCGAGGGCAGCTTCTTCGACGCCCTGCGGCCGATCGAGGACGAGACGGCGGTCCGCGCCGCCGCGCAGGAGGCCATCGCGGTGGCCCTGTCGGGTGGTGCCTTCCTGTGCCGTCAGGACGTGACCCTGGCACGGCGCGAGAGCTTCGCCGACCTGGACGGTTTCCTGGCGCGGGTCAGCGCGGTCGATCCCGCCCGGGAGGCAACGATCCGAGCCCGGCGGCCGATCGTGGAGGCGGCGTTCCGGGGCGCGGCCGAGCGCGAGGCCGACGGGCGCTACTCCCTGGTCCAGCCCCTGCGCATCCACGTGCTCCAGCCGGCCTGACCGGGATCAGGCGTAGCGGCGCTTGGCCAGCCGATCGAAGGCGATCAGCTCTTCGAGCAAAGCCGGCAGGTCGCGCAGGGCGACCATGTTGGGGCCGTCCGAGGGGGCCCGGTCCGGATCCGGGTGGGTCTCGATGAACACCCCCGCGACGCCGACCGCCACGGCGGCCCGGGCCAGCACGGCGACGAATTCGCGCTGGCCACCGGAGCTGGCGCCCTGCCCGCCCGGCTGCTGCACCGAATGGGTGGCGTCGAACACCACTGGCGCGCCGTGGGTCACCTGCGCCATGATCGGCAGGCTGCGCATATCCGAGACGAGGGTGTTGTAGCCGAACGAGGCGCCGCGCTCGGTGACGATGACGTTGGGGTTGCCGGCCTCCGTCACCTTGGCGGCGACGTGCTTCATGTCCCAGGGGGCCAGGAACTGCCCCTTCTTGATGTTGACCGCCCGGCCGGTGGCGGCGGCCGCCAAGAGGAGGTCGGTCTGGCGACACAGGAAGGCCGGGATCTGGAGCACGTCCACCGCCTCGGCGGCCGGCGCGCAATGCTCGGCGGCGTGCACGTCGGTCAGAACCGGCAGGCTCAAGGATTCGCGGATCTCGGCGAAGACCGGCAGGGCGCCTTCGAGGCCGATGCCCCGCGCGGCGCTCCCGGAGGTCCGGTTGGCCTTGTCGAACGAGGTCTTGAACACGAGGCCGATCCCTAGGTCCGCGGCCATCTCCTTGAGCGCTGCGGCGATTTCCAGGGCGTGATTGCGCCCTTCGAGCTGGCAGGGGCCGGCGATCAGGGTCAGCGGCAGGTGGTTTCCGAAGCGCGCCGCGCCGACCTGGACGACGGGACCGGGTGTTGCGTGTGTCGACATGGGCTGCGCTCTACCCCGCGCGGCGGATTCGCGAAACCCCGGCCCGGGGTGCGACCCGGCAGACCGTGAGGTCGTCCCGGAGCCCATCCGTCCGGGGGCCGGTCTCGCACAGCATCAGCGCCTGGCCGGTGCCCCCCCGTCGCGGCGCGTCGGCCAGCAGGCTGTCCTGGTGCAGGTTGAGCGCCAGCACCTCGACCGCCTGCGGCTCCGCGCCGGTGAGCGCCCGGGCGGCCAGCCCGACCAGGACGAAGTACGCGATTGCGGGCTCCCGCTCGCGGGAGGCGATCGTGATCCGGGCCGGCGCCCGGCAATCGAGGCTCATCCGCTCGGCATCCTGGGCCCGGAACACCGCGTAGGGTCCCTCCCGGCCGGCGAGCGAGGCGCCCGTGATCCGGATCACCTTGGCGGCGAGCGCGTCGCAGGCATCCGCGGCCCGGGCCGGCACCGCGGCGAGGACCAGGGCGCCGATGAGGACGGCCACGGCGGGGAAGCGCATCGTCGGAAATTCCTTGTGGGGCTCCGGGCCACGGACCGGCGGGACGCGAGACAGATAGCGCGGGTCGGCGCGGCGGCGAAGATGCGCGTCCCCGCCAGTCGGACAGGGTATCCTGTAGACAGGGCGTCCTGCCCGCCCGATCTGAGCGGACGGCGCAACGCCCCTCGCCGCTCAAGCTTCCGGCAGCCCATGCTCAGATCCGTCCTCGCCCTCACCCTCCTGGTCGTGGCTATCCCGGCCCTCCCGCTTCCGAGCGCTGCTGCGGCCGAGCCGGCCTACGGGCCCGAACTCGAAGGGTTCGAGTACCCCTTCCCGGTCGAGCGCTTCACCCTCACGTCGCAGCGCCAGCCCGTGCAGATGGCCTATCTCGACGTGCGGCCCGCGACGCCGAACGGGCGCACCGCGGTGCTGCTCCACGGCAAGAACTTCTGCGCGGCGACTTGGGAGAGCCAGATCCGGGCTCTGACCGAGGCCGGCTACCGGGTGATCGCCCCGGACCAGATCGGGTTCTGCAAGTCGAGCAAGCCGGCCGCCTACCAGTTCACCTTCCGACAGCTCGCCGAGAACACCCACGCCCTCCTCGACAAGCTCGGGGTCGCGCGACCGATCCTGGTCGGCCATTCCACCGGCGGCATGCTGGCCGCGCATTACGCCCTGCTCTACCCGAAGGACGTGGCGCAGCTGGTGCTGGTCAACCCGATCGGGCTGGAGGATTGGAGCGCCAAGGGCGTCCCCCCGGTCTCGGTGGAGCAATGGTACCAGCGCGAACTGAAGGTCTCGGCGGCGTCGATCCGCGCGTACGAGACCGCGACCTACTACGCCGGCCAGTGGGAGCCGCGCTACGAGCCCTGGGTGACGATGCTGGCTGGGCTGAACGCCGGCCCGGGCAAGGAGGCGGTCGCCTGGGACTCGGCGCTCCTCTACGACATGATCCTGACCCAGCCGGTGGTCTACCGCCTGCCGCAGATCGCGGTGCCGACCTTGTTGATGATCGGCCAGAAGGACAACACGGCGATCGGCAAGGACCTCGCCCCGCCGGAGCTGCGGGCTTCGCTCGGGAACTACCCGGAGCTGGGCAAGGCGGCCGCCAAGGCGATCCCGGGGGCCAAGCTCGTGGAATTTCCGGTGCTGGGCCACGCGCCGCAGATGTCGGATCCCGAGGGGTTCAACACGGCATTGATCGCGGGGATCTCGGCGCCGTGACTGCGCGGGCGACACCGTAAAGCCGCGCGAACAATTCGGGTCGTGTTGTTCTTGCGAGACTTTCAGTGTTGCACCGGCGCTTGAGCACCCACCTTGTCATCCCGGGGCTGCGAAGCGGAGCCCGGGATCCATAAACGCCGACGGATCAAGATCTTGTGCCATCGGCGGATCTGGATTCCGGGCTCGCCTGCGGCGCCCCGGAATGACGAGGTGGTATAACTCTGCGGGCGGACTTGGGCGCCGTCACGCAGGTCCTAGAAGCCTAAAAGTACGACTTCAGCACGCCGCGGCGGCGGACGTCGAGGGTGGCGCAGTGGAACGAGCCGCCGAACGGGCCATAGCTGAGGAACGGCGCCGGGATCGGGTCGAAGCCCCAATCCTTGAGCGCCTTGATCAGGGTCGGCTGGCTCTGGTCCACGACGATCTTCTTCTCGGTGATCGCCAGGACGTTGATCGAGGTCCAGGGCGAGCACATCGAGATCTTGCTCATGAAGCCCTCGACCGGGTCGGGGCGCGGGGCGATCAGCACGTCCCACTTCTTGAGCACGGCCGGCAGCTTCTCGACGTCGATGTAGTCCGGGTTCACCAGCACCTTGCCGGGTGCGAGCGGCATGAACGACGAGTCGATGTGCATCGGCTGCGGGCAGCGGCTCTCGATCTCGTGGATGCGGAAGCCCGGGCCGAGATGGCGGCGCAGCCACTCGATGCCCATCAGGTTGGTGACGTTCGAGCGGGTCACGAACAGGTCGCGGCCGCAGCGGACGAAGTCGGCGGCGTCGAAGACCGGCTCGAACTCGTTGACCGTGAATTGCATGGGCTCGCCGGCCTTCAGGTTCGGCACCCGGTAATCGTAGTTGTAGAGGTCGTCGGTCAGCTGCGGGCGCGGGGCCGAGGTCCAACGGGCGCCGGCGCGGAAATACTCCTTGAACAGCGACCGGTAGGCGTCGCCCTCGAAGTAGCGCGAGCGCCAGCACATCGGGCTCTCGATGATCTCGTCGCCGATGACCAGGTACGGGTCGCGCGGGCAGGCGACGCAGAAGCCCCGGGAGGTCCAGCGCGGCGCCTTGAATTTGCGGGAGAAGTCCACAGCGTCCGGGCGGCGGATCTTGACGCCCTCTCCGGCGAGGATCTTGATGAAGTTGTCGAGCTCCTGCTGCGCCAGCTTCTTCATGAACTTGGGGTATTTCCAGCCGCTGGCGAAGCGGTAGAACGGCTGGGCCGCCCGCGGCAGGTTGAAGATCACCGTGAGGTGATGGGTCGGGATGGTGGCGCCGTCGAGGGATCCGACGATCACCTCCTCCAGCGGGTCCCACTCGTTCCAGGCCATGACCGGGGAGTGAGGCGCCGGGACGCCGGGCTCCATTCCGCCCCGGAGGCCGCCGGCATGCGTGTCGTCGCTCACGGCCTCTACGGCCGTGATCGGTGATTCGCGCTCCATGACGTGTGCCCCTTCTGCGACGTGCCGCGGTCTTTTGCGCGGGCTCCTCGGCCCGGCCACCGCTTTGGCCCCCGGTGTGTCAAACGGGTGATAGACACCGGTAATCCGTGCTGCAACGTGGCAGAAACGTTCTTGGCCGCCCGGACCTATTTCTGCCGCGACCGTGACCGATTTCCCGCATCAAGCCATTTGCGAGCTTGAAAGACCATTATGAAGCGCCTGACGACCTTGGCCTCGATCGCCGGTCTCTGCACGGTCGTCGGCCTGTTCATGTCCTCCGGCCTGGAGGACGTGTCGGCCGCCGTCATGAGTGCCGGCTGGGGTGCCGCCCTGGTGGTGGTGGCCCGCCTGGCGGCCGTCGCCTGGGCGGGGCTCGGCTGGCACGTCGTGTTCCCCGCGAGCGTGGCCCGGCTCGGCGACTGCGTGGCGCTGCGGTTCGTGCGTGAGGGAATTAACACGCTGCTGCCGGTGGCGACGGTGGGCGGCGACTTCGTCGGCGCGCGGCTGATGTCCAAGCGCGGCGTCCCCGGCGCCATGGCCGGTGCCAGCATGTTCGTGGACCTGATGACGCAGGCGCTGACCCAGCTCCTGTTCACGGTGATCGGCCTCGGCCTGCTGGTCCTGATCGCGGGCGACGGGCCGATCGCCCGGACAGTGGCGGGTGGCCTGGCCGTCGCTGTGCCGGCGCTGGGCGCCTTCTACCTCATCCAGCGGCGTGCCGGGCACCGGATCATCCAGGGCCTGATGACCCGCTTCGCCTCCGGCCGTGAATGGCGCGCGTTCGGTGCCATCGACCAGCTCTACGACAGCCTGCGCCGGATGTACGGCAACCATGGCCGCTTCGTCGCGGCGCTGGCGATCCACCTCGTGGGCTGGGTCATCGGGACCCTCGAAGTCTACATCTGCCTGCATTTCATGGGCTACCCGGTCGACTTCGCCCAGGCGCTGGTGATCGAGAGCCTGGCCCAGGCGGTCCGCGGTGCGGCCTTCGCGGTGCCGGGCGCGCTCGGCGCCCAGGAGGGCGGCCTGATCGCGCTCTGCGGCCTGTTCAACATTCCGGCCGAGGCGGCCCTGGCCCTGTCGCTGGTCAAGCGCTTCGCCGATCTCGGCGTCGGCGTGCCGGGCCTGCTGCTGTGGCACCGGATCGAGGCCAAGCTCGCGGCCGAGACCGCCGCCGAGGTCGCTGCCGAATCCGCCGCCGAGTCCGCCGCCGAGCCGGGCGTCGGCGTCGGCCGCACCGCCAAGCTGGTGCCGCAACCGGCCACGCTCGGCCCGTTCTACAGCTACGCCCCGCCCCGCATGGGTTCGCGGATCGGCGACGGCGAGGAGTTGAAGAAGTGCGCCTGACCCGTCGGCTCGCGGCCGCTGCCCTGCTGGCTGCCCCCCTCTTCGCGCCCCTGCTGGCCCCGGTCTCGGCCCGGGCCGCGGACGATCCCGCGGTGCAGACCGTGCGCGACCTCTACGCCGCGTTCACCGACGCCCTGAAGGACGGCCCGAGTCCCCTGCCCGCCCGGGTCGCGGCCGTGGGGCCGGCCTTGGAGAAGGCGTTCGACTTCCCGGCCATGACCCGCATCGCGGTCGGCTCGAAATGGTCGGGCTTCACCCCGGAGCAGCAGGCGGCGGTCACCGACGCGTTCAAGCGGAGCCTGACCGTGACCTACGCCAACCGCCTGGCCCGGGCGGCCGGCGGCAAGTTCGACGTGACCCCGAAGGTCGAGGAACGCGGCAGCCAGCGCGTGGTGCCCACCCGGGTCACCGCGGCCGACGGCGACGATTCCGCGGTCGACTTTGTGGTCAACGCCGACAACCGGATCCAGGACGTGCTGCTCAACGGCGACGTCAGCGAGATCGCCGCCCAGCGCAACGCACTGTCCGCCCCGCTGAAGTCCGGCGGTGCCGACGGGGCGGTGAAGTTCCTCCGGCAGCGCGCCGACGGCATGCTCGCCGCAAAACCGACACCGTGACTGCCGACGTCGTACATACAGCCGCTATGCGTGCCGTCCCGAACGGGTCGCACGCGGCGAACGCCGCCTGAGGCGGCCGGACGACCGCACGGACCCGACCGGATGGATCTCACCTCGCTGGCGCTCAACGCATTGTCGTGGCTCTCGCTGTTCTGCCTACTGCTGGCGGCTGCGGGCTGCCTCTATGCGCTGGCGGCCGCCTACTACGCCGGCCGGTTCGCCGCGCGTCCCGTGCCGGGACTGGGGCCGGATGCGCCCCGCCCGTCCGTGACGGTGCTGAAGCCGCTCTGCGGCCTCGAGCCCAACCTGTACGAGAATCTCGAGACCGTGCTGCGCCAGGATTACGCCGGCCCGGTCCAGGTGGTGTTCGGCGTCCAGAAGGCGGCCGACCCGGCCATCGGCGTGGTCGAGCAGCTGAAGCAGGCCTACCCGGCCGCCCGCATCGACCTTGTGATAGACGGCCGCCAGCACGGCTCGAACCGTAAGGTCTCGAACCTGATCAACATGGCCGAGCGGATCGCCCACGACGTGATCGTGCTGGCCGACAGCGACATGGTGGTCCGGCCGGATTACCTGGAGCGTCTCGTCGCCGAGCTGTCGCAGGACGGCGTCTCGGGCGTCACCTGCCTGTACCACGGCGTCCCCGCCTTCCGGGGCCTCTACGACCAGCTCTCGGCGCTGGCGATCGACGTGCAGTTCCTGCCCAACGTGGTGATGGGCCTCAGTCTCGGGCTCGCCAAGCCGTGCTTCGGCTCCACCATCGCGTTCACCCGGGCGAACCTCGACGCGGTCGGTGGCTTCCGCCGATTCCGCAACGACCTGGCCGACGACTACGCCATCGGCGCGGCCCTGCGCGGCCTCGGCGGCCGGGTGGTGATCCCGAGCTTCACCATCGGCCATACCAGCGTCGACACGGACCTCTCGGGCCTGTGGCGGCACGAACTGCGCTGGAATCGCACCATCCGCAACGTCGACCCGGCCGGCTATGCCGGCTCGATCGTCACCCATGCCTTCCCGCTGGCCCTGGTGGGCGCGCTGCTGCCCAGCGCCGGAACCGGCGCGCTGGTGGTGGCGGGCCTGGCGCTCGCCGGCCGGATCGTCCTGTGCCGGCAGCTCGAGCGGGCCTTCGGCCTCGCCCCGCACCCCTACGGACTGTTGCCGATCCGCGACATCCTCTCGTTCCTGAACTTCTCCTGGGCCTTCGTGTCGGGGGCGGTGACATGGAAAGGTCATGATTATCACGTGGTTGCGGACGGTACCCTGATCCCGGACGCCGACCTCGGCCGTGACGCCGGCGCTCCTACACGTTGAACCCGGCTCCCGCTTCCTCACCCCTCCCCCGGCAACGCCCTGAGGCCTTGAACCCCATGCGCACGCTCTTCCTCCAGGCCCCCACCTTCGACGGTTTCGACGGCGGTGCCGGCTCCCGTTATCAAGCCAAGCGCGAGATCAAGTCGTTCTGGTACCCGACCTGGCTGGCCCAGCCGGCCGCCCTGGTGCCGAACTCGAAGCTGATCGACGCGCCCCCGCACAACATCAAGCTCGCCGAGATCGTGGCCCAGGCCAACGATTTCGACCTCGTGGTGCTTCACACCTCGGTGCCGTCGTTCAAGTCGGACGTGAAGACCGTCGAGGCGCTCAAGGCTGCCAACCCGAAGCTCAAGGCCGGCCTGATCGGCGCCAAGGTGGCGGTGGACGCCGCCGGCGCCATGGCCCAGGCGCCCTGCATCGATTTCTGCGCCCGCAACGAGTTCGACTTCACCGTCAAGGAAGTCGCCGACGGCACGCCGATGTCCGAGATCAAGGGCCTGTCCTATCGCGACGAGAGCGGCGTCGTGGTCCATAACGAGGACCGCGAGATCATGACGGACATGGACCAACTGCCGTTCGTCACCAGCGTCTACAAGCGCGACCTGCAGATGGAGAAGTACTTCATCGGCTACCTGAAGCACCCCTACATCTCGTTCTATTCCGGCCGGGGCTGCAAGAGCCGCTGCACCTTCTGCCTGTGGCCGCAGACGGTCGGCGGGCACACCTACCGCACCCGCTCGGTCGCCCACGTGATCGAGGAGATCAAGTACTGCCTGAAGGAGTTCCCGCAGACCAAGGAGTTCTTCTTCGACGACGACACCTTCACCGATAACCTCCCGCGTGCGGAAGAGATCGCCCGCGAGCTGGGCAAGCTCGGCGTGACCTGGTCGTGCAACGCCAAGGCGAACGTGCCGCGCGAGACCCTGAAGGTGCTCAAGGAGAACGGCCTGCGCCTGCTGTTGGTCGGCTACGAGTCCGGCAACCAGCAGATCCTGAACAACATCAAGAAGGGCATGCGCGTCGAGGTGGCCGAGCGGTTCACCAAGGATTGCCACGACCTCGGCATCGCCATCCACGGCACCTTCATCGTCGGCCTGCCGGGCGAGACCAAGGAGACGATCCAGGAGACGATCGCCTTCGCCAAGCGGATCAACCCGCACACGATCCAGGCGTCGCTGGCCGCGCCGTATCCGGGCACGTTCCTGTACAAGCAGGCGGTGGAGAACGGCTGGCTCGATATCGAGAACGCCGAACTGGTCGACGAGAACGGCGTGCAGATCGCTCCGCTGCACTACCCGCACCTGTCGCATTCCGAAATCTTCGCGGCGGTGGAAGAGTTCTACCGGAAGTTCTACTTCCGCGCCCCGAAGATCGCCTCCATCGTCAGCGAGATGGTGCGCTCCCCCGACATGATGAAGCGCCGCCTGCGCGAAGGCGTGGAGTTCTACCGCTTCCTCAAGGAGCGTCAGGGCACCGCCAAGGCGGCTTAAGAACCGGGGTCCGGGGCCTGCGGCCCCGGCGGGGGCGGGGCAGCGCCCCGCACCCTCCCCAGGGCTCCGCCCTGGACCCGCGAGAGGGCTCGCCCTCTCGACACCCCTTACGAGGTCGTCGTGAAGCGTCTTGTCGTTACGGCCGACGATTTCGGGCTGAGCCTCGAAGTCAACGAGGCCGTCGAGCAGGCTCACCGCGGGGGGATCCTCACCGCGGCGAGCCTGATGGTCTCGGCGCCGGCCGCCGCCGATGCCGTGGCCCGGGCCAAGCGGATGCCGTCCTTGCGGGTCGGCCTCCACCTTGTCCTGGTGGAAGCTTGGCCGACCCTGCCGGCGGCGCAACTCCCCGACCTCACCGATTCGACCGGCCTGATGCGCGCCGACATGGCCCGCGTCGGCCTCGACCTTGCCCGGAAGCCCGCCGCCCGGCGCCAGCTCGCTGCCGAGATCGAGGCGCAGTTCGAAGCCTATCGGGCGACCGGCCTGCCCCTCGACCACGTCAACGCCCACAAGCACTTCCACGTCCACCCGCTGATTGCAGGCGCGGTGCTGCGCATCGGCCGCGGCTACGGCATGCGGGCGATCCGTGTTCCCCGGGAGCCCCGCGCGTTGCTCCGCTGGGCCGAGGCCAGCGCCCGGCCCCGGCCGGCCCTCGACATCGCCCCTTGGGCGGCCCTGCTCGCGGTGCGCGCGCGCCAAGCCGGCCTGCTGATCCCCGACCGGACCCTCGGCCTGGCATGGTCCGGTGCGATGATTCCGGCCCGGGTCGCCGCACTCCTGGCCCACCTCCCGGACGGCCTCACCGAACTCTACACGCATCCGGCCACGGAAGGCGGCTTTGCCGGCGAGGCGCCGGGCTACTTCTACGCCGCCGAGCGCGACGCGCTGATCGCCCCCGCCTCCCGGGCGGCCGCCGATGCGTCAGGGGCACTCAGGGGCGGGTTTTCGGATTTCGCCGCATAGCTGCTGGACCTGACCAATCGCCCTGATTGACCCATCATGATGCCTGACTAAAGTCAGGTATCATGATGTCCGACTCCATCGCCCGCTTCCGCCGCTTTGCCCGTGCCGTCACCGCGGAGGTCGGCGCCCTCGACAGCTCGTTCCTCGGGCGGGGCCGGCCCCTCGGGGCGGCCCGCGTGGTCAACGCGATCGGCGCAGGCCGGACCGATGTCGCCGAGATCCGCGCCTATCTCGACCTCGATTCAGGTCTGATGAGCCGCCTGCTGCGGAGCCTGGAAGAGGAGGGTCTTGTCGCCACCGAGCCCCATCCGGATGACGCCCGCCGACGGGTCGCACGCCTGACCGAGGCCGGGCGGCGGGAATTCGCGGCCTACGAGGGCCTGTCCGACGCCCGTGCCTCGGCGTTGCTGGCGGGTGCGCCCCGGGCGGAAGAGCTTCTGCGCGCGATGGATCTCGTCGCCTTGATGCTCGCACGCGACCGGATCGCGATCGCGGAGGTCGATCCCCGGGGCGAGGCCGCCCGTACGTGCCTGGAGGCGTACTACGCCGAACTCGCGTCCCGATTGCGGACCGGGTTCGACGTCACCCTGTCGCGCGACCCGGAGGCGGCCGCGATGGTTCGGCCGCGCGGCGCGTTCCTGCTCGCGATGGCCGACGGCCTGCCGGTCGGCTGCGTCGCCCTGAAGGGGAGCGGCGGCCCTGTCGCCGAGGTCAAGCGACTTTGGATCGACCCCGTCGCCCGGGGCCTCGGCTTGGCCGGACGGATGATGCAGGCTGTCGAGGACAGGGCCCGCGCGCTGTCGGTCGCGGTGCTGCGCCTCGACACCAACAGCGCCCTGCCGGAGGCCCTGGCGCTCTACCGCAAGACGGGCTGGGTCGAGATCGAACGCTTCAACGACGACCCCTACCCCGACCGCTTCTTCGAGAAGGTTCTTTGAGGGACCCGGGCCGGCTTACTTCGCCGGCACCGGATCCTTCGCGGCGATGCTCTTGCGCAGCGCGGCCGCGGCGGCCTTCTCGCCCTCCGGGCGGTCGTCGTCGCCCTGCGTGGGCGGCTCGCCCAGGGTCGCCGGCACCACGAAGAACGCCGCGATCAGCGTGAAGAACAGCGACAACGCCAGCAGCTTGCCCATGCTGGCCGTGCCCGGATGGCTCGACAGCACCAGGGACCCGAAGGCGCTGCCGGTGGTCAGCGCCGAGAAGAAGATCGCCCGCGTCAGGCTTGAGGCCAGCATGTCGGTCACCCCCGCCCGCCACGCGATCACGTAGTAGATGTGGAACGCGACGCCGACCGCAAGCATCAGCGGCAGGGCGATGATGTTGGCGAAGTTCAGCGGCATGCCGATGATGCGCAGGGCCATCAGGGTCCACAGGGTCGCGATCACCAGCGGGCCCAGGGTCATCGCCACGTCCCATGGCTTGCGCAGGGCCACCGACAGGATGACGAAGATCAGCACGAACGCCGTGATGGCCGCCTGAACGAAGGCGCCCAGGATCGTGTAGGTCGACCGCGTCGTCGCCACGGGCGCGCCGGTGGCGTGGGGGGCGACCTTCAGCACCTCGTCCGAGAAGGTGCGCAGCACCTCGTCGTCGTTCGAATCGCCCTTGGGATGCACCTCGATGCGGGCGCGCCCGTCCGCGGCGACCCAGTCGGCCTTGAGCTGGGGCGGCAGGTTGTCGAGCGTGATCTTCTCCGGATGGAGCAGGTCGCGCAGGCGCTGGAGCAGCGGGACGAGGTCCTTCGTGAGGGCGACCGAGGCCGCCTCGCGCATCTGCACCGGCCCGGCCGCGAGCTTGTCGAGGGTGCCGGCGAGCTGCTTGGCGGTCTGCACACCCGCGGCCCCGCCCTTTCCGTCGCCCGCCACGCCGTTCAGCGCGGTGGCGGCATCCTTGAGCGCCTTGACGTTCTCGGCATCGGTCGGCGGCGGCGGCTTTCGACCAGGATTGAGCACCGGATCCAGCAGCTGCGCCGTGTCGGCGATGGATGCGAGCTTCTTGTCCTGGTCCCGCGGAACGAAGGTGTCGATGCTGTTGATCGAGGCGGTCACCGGCAGCGCCGCCAGCGTCTTCGTCAGGGCCGGAACCGCCTCCACGCTGGGGGCGAGCACGTCGATGAGGTTCGGGCTGGTCTCGGGGTTCTTGATCAGGTCGAGATAGGTGGCGATCGACTCGGTCTTTGTGCTGCGCAAGTGCATCGGGTTCGAATCGAACGGCAGGTGCCAGAGCAGCGGCGCCCCGGCCAGGGTCACGAGGCCCACCGCGATCAGGATCGGCTTGCGCTTGCGGATGATCCACGGATCGACGCCGACCAGCCATTCGGTCTGCACCGCGGCCTTCTCGCCCTTGGGCTTGAACACCGCGATCAGCGCCGGCAGCAGGGTCAGGGAGAACAGGAAGGCCACGACCATGCCGACGCCGGCGATCAGGCCCAGCTCCGAGACGCCCCGGAAGGCGGTGGGCAGGAACGCGAAGAAGCCCGCCACCAGCGATACGGCGGCCAGCGTCAGCGACCAGCCGACCCCGCGGGCGGCGGCCCGGATCGCGCTCTGGAGCGTCGGCTGCTCGTAGCGGTCGGCCCGGTAGCGCACCGAAAACTGGATGCCGAAATCGATGCCGAGCCCGACGAACAGGGCCGCGAACGCCACCGAGATCGGGTTCAGTTCCTGGACCATGACCAGGCCCAGGGCGGCGGTGACGATGAGGCCCGCGAAGGTCGTGATCAGCACGGCGCCGACGAGCTTGCCGGAGCGGAGGGCCAGCCACAGGAACAGCACGATCGCGCCGACGATGATGCTGTTGTTGAGGGCCGCGTCCTCCGAGAGCGTCGCGAACTCCTCGTCCGCCACCGCCACCGTACCGGTGAGCCGCATACGCAGGCCATGCTGGGCGTTGATCTTGAGGTCCTGCGCGACGTTGCGGATCAGCTTGGTCGCCTGGTAGCCGGGCTCCAGGGCGTTGAAGTCCAGCACCGGCTGGATCATCACGAACTTCATCTTGTCCGTGACGCTGCTCTCGCCGTTGGCTAGCAGCTCCTGCCAGGACATCCGGGCGGGCTTGCCGTCCAGCACCTGCTTCAGGGTGGAATCGATCTGCCCCATGGGCTTGTCGAGGTCTTCGAGCTTGGCGTCGCCGGTCTTCACGCCCCGCGCGCCTAGGGACAGCACCCGCATCACGCCGCGCAGGGACGGGTCGGCCGCGAGCGGGCCGAGCAGGCCCTGCTGCTGGGTCAGCTCCTCCAGCGTCTTGTCGAGCTGGGCCTGGGGCATCAGCAGCAGGCCGTTCTTGTCGAAGAACGGGCCGCCATCGGGCCGGTAGACGGTCTCGATCAGGTTCTTGTGGGCGGTCAGCGCCTTGGCCAGGTTGGCGGCCGCCTCCTCGGTCTCCTCGGGCGTCTCGCCGTTGATCACCGCCACCAGGGTGTTGCCGCGCTGAGGGAACGCCTTCTCGAAGTTGATCTCGTCCTGGCGCCAGGGCTCCTTGGGATCGATCAGCCGCTCGACATCAGTGTTGATGCGGAACAGATGCGCCGCGACCCCGGCGCTCGCGACCGTGACGAACGCCATCAGGGCGATCACGATCCACCGATACCGCACCGAGAACGCGACGAGACCTTCGATCACGAGCACCCTGCCTGTTCGCCCCGGACGCGCCCCATGCGCGACCGGCTCATCCCAAACGTCCCGGCCGGATCGGCCCGACCTTCTTCGAAGACCCAACGGGCTCGCCGGACCGCGGGAAGGCCGGCCCACAGGTCCGAGCGAGCGGCCTTCGGCTCCGGGGAACGCCGCACCGCCCAATCTGGTCGCGCGGCGAGCGCGCGCAAGTCGAACCGGTCCGATGCGGGCCCGTGCGCAGGCGCTCGATACGGGCCACCCCTTGCATCGCGGCCACAGGGCTCAGTAAAGAGGGCGATCCCAGATTGCAACGCGAAGGCCGGGGCTCGGTCATCGCCTAGGCGGATGTGCGATACCGCACTGCAATCGTGGGATCGGGACCAAAATCTTGGGATTTCGGTCGCATTGCGGACGCAATGCACGTGCTGTCCTCAACCGTCAGGCGATCCGAACCGCCACCCCTGCCGCGCGCCGCCCATGTGGCGCGGTTGCGTCAGGAACAGAATAAGTCGTCATGGCCCCGCCGAAACGGGATCATTTCAGATTAGTTCCAAGCTAGAGCGCTGGAATTCGTGTTTTTTTCGCGGTAAGCACCCCGATCGCCCCGGGGCCGACGCAGTCAAGGAGCCGCAATCTTGGGTATCCCCCTCCGGTACGTCGCGAAGATCGGCGGCTACATCCTCAAGCAGCACCTCACGGGCCGCAAGCGCTACCCGCTTGTGATGATGATGGAACCTCTGTTCCGCTGCAATCTCGCATGCGCCGGCTGCGGCAAGATCGATTACCCGGACGAGATCCTCAACAAGCGTCTCCCGGTCGCCGATGCGCTCGAGTCGGTCCGCGAGTGCGGTGCACCCGTGGTTGTGATCGCCGGCGGCGAGCCGCTGCTGCACAAGGATCTGCCGCAGATCGTCCAGGGCATCATCGATCAGAAGAAGTTCGCGATCGTCTGCACGAACGCGCTTCTGCTCGAGAAGAAGATCAAGGACTACAAGCCCAGCCCGTACTTCACCTGGTCGATCCACCTGGACGGCGACCAGTCGATGCACGACCAGTCGGTGTGCCAGCGCGGCGTCTACGACAAGGCGGTCGCGGCCATCGCCAAGGCCAAGGAGATGGGCTTCCGGGTCACCATCAACTGCACCTTCTTCAACAATTCCTCGCCCGAGAAGATCGCCGACTTCTTCGACAGCGTGACCCGGATGGGCATCGACGGCATCACCGTCTCCCCCGGCTACGCCTATGAGCGCGCCCCCGACCAGAAGCACTTCCTGAACCGGAAGGCGACCAAGGAGCTGTTCCGCGGCGTTTTCCGTCACGGCAAGGAGAAGGGCCGCGAGAAGTGGACCTTCCAGCAGTCGGGCCTGTTCCTCGACTTCCTGGCCGGCAACCAGACCTACCATTGCACGCCTTGGGGCAACCCGACCCGCACCGTGTTCGGCTGGCAGAAGCCCTGCTACCTGCTCGGTGAGGGCTACGCGGCGACCTTCAAGGAGTTGATGGAAGAGACCGACTGGGATTCCTACGGCACCGGCAACTACGAGAAGTGCGCCGACTGCATGGTCCACTCGGGCTACGAGGCCTCCTCGGTGGTCGATTCGGTCCGCAAGCCCTGGAAGCCGCTCGTTCACGCGATCCGCGGCATCAAGACCGACGGTGCGATGGCCCCCGAGGTCAGCCTGGAGAACCAGCGCCCGGCCGAGTTCGTGTTCTCGCGCAACGTCGCCCAGAAGCTGTCCGAGATCAAAGCGGCCGGCGTCGATACCAAGCAGGAAGCCCGCAAGCGCACGGCCGCCTGATCCACCGGTATCCGAGTGTCGTAGAAGACCCGCGGCCCCACGGCCGCGGGTTTTCCCGTTTTCGAGGCTGCGGTCACCGGTACGCCGTGACTGGGCATGACGAGGCGGGCCGAGCCCGTCGCGCGCCTAGGCGAAGACCCTCGGATCGGATGGATCAGGCCGGCCAAGCTTGACCTTGGACAATCCTTCGTTGCACCTCGGGTAGATAATCGCCCGCAGAGGTCGCGCAGACGAGCCCATCCCTGGAACGGGTCCTCGTCCACCGTGGCCGACCGGGCGTCGCGGCGGCAGAGGTGCGAAGGGGGCAGGCCATGGAAACGATCGGCCCGGATCTGCGCGTGATGCAGCGCGTCCCCCTCGCGGCCTCGCATGTCGCCGCGATCAGAGCCGTGGGAGTCCCGCAGCACTACCCGGCCGGGACTGTCCTGGTTCGTGCCGGCGAGCCGGCGGACCGCTTCATCTATGTCGAGGACGGCGAGATCGAGGTGGTGAATCCGTTCACGGACGAGCGCCACCTGCCCTCGACCCTGGGGCCGACGCAGTTCATGGGCGAGATCTCCTTCCTCAACGGCGGCAGTTGGTCGATGCCGATGCGGACGGTCATGGACACGGATGTGATCGAGGTGCCGCGGGCGGCGATGCTCCGTTTGATGGCCGAAATCCCCGAGATGTCTGACATCGTCATCACGGTCCTGGCGGCACGGCGGCGGCGGCAGCTCGATTCGCGTGACGGCACGCTCGTCCTGATCGGCGAGGACGACGACCGGGCCGTCCGGCGGATCGCGGAGTTCGCCAGTCGCAACCGCCTGCCTTACCGGTCCTACGCGCTCGGCAGTCCGGAGGCCTCGGCGGTCGCCACGACCTGTTCGGTTCCCGCCGACCGGCCGGCCGTGATCTTCGGCCGGAACAACGTCGTCGCGGACCCGACGCCCGACAAGGTCGCGCAGCTGTTCGGCCTCAACTACAACCTGATCGACGACGAGGCTTTCGACGTGCTGATCGTCGGCGGCGGTCCGGCCGGCGTGGCGGCGGGCGTCTATGCGGGCGCCGAGGGGCTGCGCGCCCTGGTGGTCGAAGACGTCGCGATCGGCGGGCAGGCCGGCACGTCGAGCCGGATCGAGAACTACATGGGGTTTCCGACCGGGATCTCCGGGGCCGACCTGGTCTGGCGCGGCGAGGTCCAGGCGATGAAGTTCGGCACGCGGTTCGCGATGCCCCGGCGGGTGGCGAAGCTGGAGCGCCTCGAAGACGGCGCGTACTGCGCGACCTTCGACAACGGCCAGCGGGTGCGGGGCCAGGCCGTGGTCGTGGCGACCGGCGTCCAGTATCGGCGCCTGCCGATCGATCGCCTGGAGGCGTTTGAGGGGGCGGGCGTCTATTATGCGGCCACCGAAATCGAGGCCCGCTATTGCAAGAACACCGAGACCGTCATCGTCGGCGGCGGCAATTCCGCCGGGCAGGCGGCGATGTTCCTCAGCCGATCCGCCCGGCACGTCCGGCTTCTGGTCCGCGGCCCGTCGCTGGCGACCTCGATGTCGCGCTACCTGTCGAGCCGGCTGGAGGCGGATCCGGCGATCACCATCGAGTACGGCGCCGAGCTCAATGCGCTGCATGGGGAGGACGCCCTCGACGCGGTGTCGATCCGCACCATCGCCGACGGGACGGTCCGGACGATCCCGACCTGCGCGGTGTTCGTCATGGTGGGGGCGGCCCCCAATACCGGCTGGTTGTCCGGCCTCGTCGAACTCGATCGCAACGGCTTCGTCCTGACCGGGGAAGCCGTCGGCGCCGGCTCACCCTATGCCACGTCGCAACCGGGCATCTTCGCGGTCGGCGACGTGCGCGCCGCGTCCGTGAAGCGCGTCGCATCGTCGGTCGGCGAGGGATCGGTCGTCATCTCGAAGGTCTGGGACTACGTCCAGGAACGCGGGTGAGGCCGACCCGTCACGATCATGCCGGCCGGGCCGCGGCGGAACGCTTGGCGCGTCCGCGGCGCTCCACGAACAGCCACGGCAGCACGCAGGCCGCCGAGACCGCGATCGAGACCGCGTAGGCCGTGACCAGCCCGGTCTGCCCGAGTAACAGGTGCACGCACCCATAGAAGGCCAGCACGCCGAACGCGCCCTGGGCGCTGCCGCGCACCACGTCGAGGGCGGCGCGGACGCCGTCCTGGAACCGGGCGAAGGCGATCAGCGGCCAGGAGATGATCGGGATCGGCGCCAGCAGGCCGCTTAGGCCGGAGCCGAGATACGGCGCGAGGTTGGAGACCAGCAGGACCAGCGCGGTCGCGGCCGCGAGGCGCGCCGGCATATCCCACCGCGGCGGGATCGGGCGCTCCTCGGCAGACGCGGGTCCGGCCGGCGGCGGGCAGAGTGCCACGACCAGGGCCATGGCCGGCAGGTCGATCGCCGCCGCGAGCCATAGCCCGGGCCGGATCAGCCCGTGCAGCACGAGGCCGCCGAGGACGAAGGCCGACAGGGCGGCGCAGAGGGCCGCGACCGGGCCCATCCTCGGGGCGCAGACCACGTAGGCGAGATAGCAGAGCGTGACCGCCCCCAGCCCTTCCGCCGAGCCGACGGCGGCATCGGCCGCGAAGGTCTCCCCCTGCTCGAGCGCGAGATAGATCGAGATCGGCGCCGAGGTGAGCGGCATGCCCGACAGCAGGCCGCCGACCAGGCTGCCCCACTGGCGGGCCGCCGCCGACACGGCCCACATCAGGGCCGGGGTGATGGCTATCTTGGCGGCGATCAGGCTCATGCCGGTCTCGGCCCGCCGACCCTTAGGCCGCCTCCGGCGGCTCGCCATCCTCCGGCTCAGCGGGCGAGTTCAGCATGTCCTCCAACTCGTCCACCAGACGGTCGATCTGGTCCTCGGTGGCGAGCACCTTCAGGACCTCACCGGTCTCGGTCTCCACGGCCAGCTCGATATGCGGCCCGACCCGGCTGGTCAGAACCCGGGCCAGGATCTTGATGGCGCTCATGCGAATGCGTCCTCCGAGGCGATGAGGCCGACGGCGACCGCCGGCCCGCAGGTCGAGATCCAGTCGGGCTCTCCGGCGATCCGGCCGCGCAGCAGGCTCACCAGCGGGATGGCCGGCCGCCCGAGCCGCGCGGCGAGGCGCGGGCCGAGGAAGGCGCCGGCGCCGCACGCGATGAGGGGCGCTCCCGGGGCGAGGTCGGCCCGGCTCAGCAGGGCGGCGGCGGCGTCGTGCAGCAGCCGCAGTTGCACCTCGGCGAAGTGACCTGCCAGCAGCGCCCAGGCCTCGGGGGTGCCCTCTTCGCGATCCCGGCCGACGATCCGGGCGAGCCGGGTCTCGCTCTCGGCGACGGACTTGCCCTTGCGGTCGCCGCTGGCCTGCTGGTCGACCCCCTCGGGCAGCAGCCCCAGGATCCGGTACACGTCGGCCATGTGGGCGAACGTCTCGGTCATCAGCCGGGTGCGGCGACCGCCGAAGGGAGCGTGGTCGGTGAGCGCGATCACCGGAGTGCGGACGATCCCGGTATAGACGAGTTCCCCGGTCTCCAGGCGCTCGGCGTCGCTGTAGCCGGTGGCGGCCGGGCGGCCGGCGGCGATCGGGATCAGGTCGGCTGTGGTCGAGCCGACATCGATCAGGAGCGCGTCCGGCGCATGCTGCCCGGCGAGCGCCGCCGTGGCGTGCCAATTGGCCGAGGCGACGTCCGCGAAAACCTCTTCCGCCGCCTCCGGGGCGACGAGGCCTGAGCGGCCGGCATAGATTCGCACCGGGCCGGCGAGGTGCCGCTCGGCCCAGCCCGAGAGCGCCGCCACGCCTTCCCGGCGGCCCGCGAAGCAGTCGGTCAGCTCGCCCGTCATGGTGACGGCGTGCCGGGCCTCGTCGCGCGCCCAGTCGGGCAAGGCCGCCAGGGACCCGTCCAGGGCCGCGACGCCCTGCCAGAGCGGGCACGGGACCTGGGCCGCCGCCACGACCCGGCCGTGCTCGACCAGCGCGGCCTTGACGTGGACCCCACCGAGGTCCCACCCGATCTGCTTTGAGACTGGCATGGGCATATGACCGCGACGCGCGCCTCGACGGATGACGGACTCGGGCGCCCCGGCTTCGCGGTGATCCCGGTGCTCGACCTGCGCGGCGGCCGCGTGGTGCGGGCGCGCCGCGGCGAGCGCTCCTCCTATGCCCCGATCGAGACGCCCTTGGCAAAGGGCTCCGCGCCCGATGCGATCGCGCGTGGGCTTCTCGATGCGTGGCCCGCGCGCAGTCTCTACGTCGCCGATCTCGATGCGATCATCGACGGGACCGGGCCGGACCTCCGGGCTCTGGAGGCGATCGCCCGGGCCTGCCCGGGACTCGGCCTGTGGGTCGATGCGGGCTTCTCCGAATCGGCGGGTGTCGCGGCGTTCCTCGCCGCAGGCCTCGGGCGGCCCGTGATCGGCAGCGAGAGCCAGCGGGATGCCGGGCTCGTCACTGATCTCGGCGAACGCGCCGTGCTGTCCCTCGACACGCGCGGATCCGAGCGCCTCGGCCCGGCCGCGCTCCACGACGATCCCGCGCTCTGGCCGCCGGACGTGATCGCCATGACCCTGGCCCGGGTCGGCGCCGGGGCCGGGCCGGACCTCGACGCGCTCCGGGCCGTGCGGGCCCCGGGCCGCCGGGTCTACGCCGCCGGCGGGGTGCGCGGGCCGGACGACCTGCGGGCGCTGCGTGAAGCCGGGATCGCCGGGGCGCTGGTGGCCTCGGCGCTCCACGACGGCGCCCTGCGGGGCGCCGAGGCCGGGGATCTGGCCTGACGCTTCCGGCCCGCCGCCGAGGCTGCTAAACCGGCGCCAGACCGTGCCTTCACCAAGAGCCTGCAGACGATGGAAAAATTCACCACGCTGGAGGGCGTCGCGGCGCCCATGCGGATCATCAACGTCGACACCGACCGGATCATCCCGAAGCAATACCTGAAGACCATCAAGCGCACCGGCCTGGGCAAGGGCCTGTTCGCCGAGATGCGCTACAAGGACGACGGCTCGGAGAACCCGGATTTCGTACTCAACAAGCCTGCCTACCGGAACGCCAAGATCCTGGTGTGCGGCGACAATTTCGGCTGCGGCTCGTCCCGGGAGCACGCGCCCTGGGCGCTCAGTGATTTCGGCATCCGCTGCGTGATCTCCACGAGCTTTGCCGACATCTTCTTCAACAACTGCGCGAAGAACGGCATCCTGGCGATCACGGTCTCTCCGGACGACCTGGAGAAGCTGTTCGAGGACGCCGAGCGCGGCTCGAACGCGACCCTGTCGGTCGATCTCGACGCCCAGACCATCAAGGGGCCGGACGGCGGCACCCTGCATTTCGACATCGACGGCGGCCTCAAGCACAGCCTGCTCAACGGCCTCGACGAGATCGGCCTGACCCTGCAGCGCGCCGGCGCGATCGACGCCTACGAGCAGAAGCTCGCTGCTCGGGAATGGGCCTGAGCGGGCTTTCGCTTAAACCTCTTTTTAGGCCGCCTTCACATCCGCCAGGAACGTCGCGACCGCGCGGTTGAGGGCGTTCGAGTTCTGGGAGAGGCCGCGTGCGGCGCCCAGCACCTGGGTCGCCGCGGAGCCGGTCTCGCCGGCGGCGCGCTTGACGTCGACGATGTTGCCGGTGACCTGCTCGGTGCCGGAGGCGGCCTGCTGCACGTTGCGGGCGATTTCTTGGGTGGCCGCCCCCTGCTCCTCGATCGCGGCCGCGATCGCGGTGGAGCTGGTGTAGATCTCGCCGACGAAGCGGGCGATCGACCGGATCGCCGAGACGGCGTGGCCGGTCGCCGTCTGGATCGCGCCGATCTGCGCGCCGATCTCCTCGGTGGCCCGGGTGGTCTGGCCGGCCAACTCCTTGACCTCGCTAGCGACCACCGCGAAGCCACGGCCGGCATCGCCGGCCCGGGCCGCCTCGATGGTGGCGTTGAGCGCCAGCAGGTTGGTCTGCCCGGCGATCTGCGAGATCAGCGCGATGACGCTGCCGATCTTCTCCGCGCTCTCGGCGAGCACCTGCACGGCCCCGTCGGTCTGGATCGCCTCGTCGGAGGCCGCGCTCGCGGCCTGGGCCGCTCGGGTGACCTGGCTGTTGATCTCCCGAATCGAGATCGACAGCTCCTCGGTGGCGGCGGCCACCGTCTGCACGTTCGAGGAGGCCTGCTCGGCGGCGCCCGCCACCGTCTGCGCCTGCGCGTCGGTCTCCTCGGCGATGCCGGTCATCGACTGCGCCGTCGCCTCGAGTTCGGTGGCGGCCCCGGCCATGGCCTGGGTGAGGCCGGACACCTCGGTCTCGAACCGTGTCACCACGGCGTCGAGATGGGCGGCGCGGCGAGCCTTGGCGTCGGCTTCCCGGGCGGTCGCGGCCTCGCCGGCCCGCTTGGCGATCAGCGCGCCCTTGAACACCTCGACCGCCGCCGCCATGCGGCCGATTTCGTCGCGCCGGTCGCCGCTGGGGACGGTGACGTCGAGATTGTCCCGGGCCAACTCTCCCATCACCAGCGTCATCGCGCGAGTCGGGATAGCGATGAGCCGGGTCAGCAGGAGGGCGCCCGCGATGGCGGTCGCCAGGAGGGCGACGAGGGACAGCAGCGTCGCCGCGTAGGATGTCGAGAAGGCGTCGGCCTCGTCGGCCTGCCGGGCCGTCAGCAGGGTGCGCTCGGTCGCCTCGATCTCCCCACCCTTGGCGCGAATGGCGTCCATGAGCGCCCGGCCGGCGCCGGCCCCTACGCGTGCGCGGGCCTCCGCCTGGGTACTCGGCTGACCCATCAGACCGATCTCCGGCTCGGCGATGTCGGCCTGCCAGCGCTTCGCCAGGGTCTCGACCTCGGCGATGCGGGCCTGCTGCGCCGGATTGTCCGATGTCAGCGTCCGAAGCCGCTGTAGATTCGCGTCGAAGGCCTGCGTGCCGCTGCGATACGGCGCGAGGAACGCCGGGTCGGCGGTCACCAGATAGCCCCGCAGGCCGGTCTCCCGATCGACCATCGTGGTGATCAGGGACGCGTTCACGTTCAGGACGTCGTAAGTATGCTCCGACCATCCGATCGAGGATTGGATGAAGGATAGTTTTCGGTGGTTGATAATCCCACCTCCAAGAGCGATGACGATCAATATCGCGAATGCGCCAACGACTTTCTTCGCAATCGATAGATCTGCAAGGCGCATGGTCCAGATTTCCTCCCGGTGTCCGAAATTGATTCTCTTTCATATAGACAGTCGTGGATTAATAAGTTGCCGTCAAGAATCGACGCAATCCGAGCGGATCGCTGATTGCACAATGGGCGATATTTTACTTTATTGAA
>NZ_VRVG01000230.1:0-4059 GCF_008040085.1 Methylobacterium sp. WL7
GTGTTTGCCTTTGTCATGCTATATATATCATATATTCATTCAGTATTCCTGTCGAAAGACAAGGCTACACAATGGGTTTCGTACTGTTTAGTACACTCATTTGCTGCTATCTTTTTCTAATTTACACAGCTGCAGTTGGCGGAATCTCGCTGAGTAAGCTGAGAATAATTTCAATCTTTGTCTCGATCTGCTTATTTTTGCTTGTCTCCTACGTTGCAGTTTACGAGTCATATATCTTAATCTTCATCGGAGGACCTTTTGTGGCTTTTCTTTGCGGATTCGTTTCGATTTTACATTTGACGAGACCTTTAAACAGGATCATACATTTGGCGTCATGCTGGCTGGGAATTATATTGTTTTCCGCGGTTTCTGCCAAGGTCTTATACGGGAATCTTATTTTTATTTTCAATGGATCGTCGCATTTGACCGATTATTTCTTGGTTGTCGGCAATTTACTCGTCATTGCCGTTTCCGCAAGCGGGCTAGCTTTATGTTTGTTAGCAATGCCTGTTAATCGAGGGTCGTCAATCCTAAATCCTTTAGCGAATTTGTCGTTGTATTTTATTATCGCAGTTGCGATTGCTTATAACGTAATTGGCGCAGTGCTGCTCACCGAGTCACGTTTTTTGTCTGTACCGTTCGGAACAATGTTTACATTGAGTTCCCTAATCGCAGTTTTGGCAACTATAAGCGCTGCAATCATTCAAGATCTCCCACTAAAAGTATATTCATTCCGTTGAATTCAGCGATGAGAAATGCTATAGCGCATTCGGTTATGGAGTGAGCGTTAGCCGATTAGGGAGCAGCAAATTCGATTCTAACAACTCCGAGACACCGATTATGACTCAACTCCTCTATGGCTTCGCTGCCGGGCTCGCCTACATGAGACAACAGGCGGCGAGTCGCTGTATCAGGTCAACGCCGACATGCCGATGCGGACGGACGACGAGCGACTGATGAGCGCGCGGGCTCGGATAATCGGGGCGTCGATGTAGCGATTAGCGACGATGGTGCGCCTGTCCTCGAAGTCGTTGCGGCACTTAAGCTGTGTGGGCACGATGTCGAGCCCTGGCGGCGGTTTGCTTTGGCAGGTTGACGGAGGGAGCATGACGGACGGCGAGCTCCTCGGGTTGGTCGTTTGCCTCGGCCTCTTGGACCCGCCGGGGCTGCAGTAATAGGCGACCGCAATGGCTGAAGAGATCCCCAGCGTCGATCACTTGCGCCCGAAATCCGAGGTGTCGGACAATGAGATCCAGGCGGCCGCCGCCACTTACCTGAAGGACGAGAACGCGAAACTGTTCGCCTTCAGATCGGGGAACCTTACCCGCGCATTCCGGCGCCGGTTCGGCATGTCGCCCAGAGACGCTTGAGAGCAAGCGCTTCTCGACAGCGGGGAGGACGCATCGCTCTGACGAGCTATCCCGTCGAGTCACATAGGTCTCTGACAGTCGCGGTTTCGCATTCGACAAGCCGGTTGCAATCCGACAGAACAGCTGCACTTCTCACTCCGGTGAGCCCGTTCGCCATTCAGCCGATTGCCCTATCGTCGGCCGACTGCGGACCGAGGCCGCGTTCGCAGTCGCAGCCTGACATTCGGCGCAACCAGGCATGTCGATTGGCTTGCCCGCCGGCGAATGACCGGTTGCTGCCCAAGCCGAAGTTGCCAGAGGGGTGATGAACGACTGCTTTGGGGAAGCGCGGACCGAGGTACGGGCGACCGGGTTGGGTCGCTAGGAGGCCTTCCGCTTTTCCCGCAGACCGCCTCCGAAGCAGCCGTTCCGCTTACGGCCATTACCGGTCTCCCTGGTCAATCAGACCGCTGATGAGCTGACCTTCCGAACGCCCGCAAAGGGGAGGAAGCAGCCTCTTGCGGCAGAAACCAAGCGGCCAGCATCAGCCAATAAATGCACCCGAGCGTAATTTAGATGACAGCGACGATAGCTGCTTTCGCTACAACGGACTCTTATGAAGATTTGGCGAGATGGGTGAGCTGCACGGCGAGGGCCTCCAGTCGCCTGCGCCAAGCCAGGGGTTTGAGCCAGCGCTGCGGAATCGCCGAGGCCCCGAACACTGCACCAGCGACCTGTCCGGTCACCGCGCCGACAGTGTCGGCGTCTCCCGCCAGATTGACGGCCAGCACCAGCGCCTCCTCGAAGCTCGCCGCTTGGTCCGTACACCAGAGCGCCGCCTCGAGAGTATCGATCACGTAGCCAGTGGAGCGGATCTGCGCGCGCGGCTTCCCGCGCCAGGCACCCGCAGCGATAGCCTTAACTTTGGGCGCGCCGTCCCAGGGTCGGGGCCGAAGCGCATCCTTGCCGCCTCCTTTGATAGCCTCACACAGGATCCGCACGAACAGGTCGCAAGCCTCGACCGCTTCCGGGGCCGCGTGGGTGGTGCGGCTTTGGTCCCGGGCGATCCGCGCGGCGAGGGCATCGTCTTCAAGCGCCCGCAGCGCAACTGGCGCGACCCGCATTAGCGAGCCGTTGCCGGCGGTATCGGACGCCTCCGAGCCCGCGAACGGGTCGCCAGTCCGCTGGAAGTGGTGCAGCGCCTGCCGCGTGATGTTGCCGATGTCGAAGCAGGTACCAGTGCAGGAGTACTCGCCCCGCTCGGCCCAGGCGACAAAGCGGGTCATGAGGTCGGTGGGGTCGAATTCTGGGTCAGCAATCAGGCTCTCGGCCAGCGCCAGCGCCATGCTGGTGTCGTCGGTCCACTGGCCGGGCTTCAGGTTGAAGGGACCGCCGCCGAGCATCTCGGTGTGCAGTGGGTGGACGTCGCGGGGCTCGAACTCGAGGGTCGCCCCGAGGGCGTCGCCAACGGCGAGGCCGAGCAGGGCACCACAAGCACGATCCTGGAGGGGGGTGAGCATGCGGATCATCCTTCCTGATGGCAGCTAGATCGACAGGGCAGGGGCTCAGACCGGGGAACCGGGGCGCAGTTCTCGATCGAGCCGGCCAGGGCGGCGTTGAGGCACTCTGACAACCACAGGCTTAAGGGGCCGGTGCGGCCGCAAAGCGCGTCCGAGAGGGGCGGGCGGCGCGGTAGCCCCCCCCTACCACCTACCGGCGGCAAGGCGGCCGCCCTGGACCGCCCTAGGTCGTGAACCCATAACGGGTGGCACGGTTTGGTCGGGGCGTCGTTGGTTCTCCGAATGGAGGACCGAGGATGGCGCGGTTTGACCTGACGGACGCAGAGTGGGCGGTGATCGAGCCGGTTCTGCCGACGGACGTACGCGGCAAGGATCGGGTGGACGACCGACGGGTGCTGAACGGGATCTTCTGGCGGCTGCGCACGGGTGCGCCGTGGGCCGACATCCCGGCGCGTTACGGGCCCTACACGACCTGCGGCAACCGCTTCCGGCGCTGGCGCAAGCGCGGCATTTGGGATCGGCTTCTGGCTGCTGTGTCGAAGGCTTACGAGGGCGATCTGCAGATGATCGACGCCACCAGCGTGCGGGTGCACCAGCATGCAGCCTGCGCCAAAAAAAAGACGGCGGATCCGGTGGCATGGGTCGCTCACGGGGCGGCCTGACCAGCAAGATCCACGCGCTGGTGGATGCCGAGGGCCGTCCCGTTGCGCTGAAGATCACGCCCGGTCAGGCGCATGACGGGCGCTCGGCGACCGACATGCTGGGCGGGCTGGGTGAAGGCCAGGTCCTGCTAGGTGACCGGGCCTACGACAGCGATGCGCTGCGAGCCCGGATGTCCGAGCAGGGTGCTTGGGCGAACGTGAAGCCGATGCCCAACCGAAAGCAGGTCTTGGCCTTCAGCCCGTTCCTGTACAAGTACCGCAATCGGGTCGAACGCTTCTTCAGCAAGATCAAGCACTTCCGTGCCGTCGCCACCCGCTACGACAAGGATCCCGACAACTTTCTTGCCAGCGTCAAACTCGCCGCCGTTCGGGTCTGGCTACGAACTTTATGAGTCCGCGACCTAGCACTACTTTGGCATTTTGACTTCAGGGTGGCAGATTGAGAACGGCGTCACAGTGCGGGCATCGCCGCGGTGGTGGCTGACTGAGGTGATCCAGGATGGCTTGGCGGATCGCCGGCATCGAGGG
>NZ_VRVG01000231.1:0-4016 GCF_008040085.1 Methylobacterium sp. WL7
CTGGGGGACAGGGGGTCGTCGGTTCAAGTCCGGCCACTCCGACCATTATATCTCAACGACTTAGCTCTCGTTTCAGCCACCGCCCTCCTCACCGTTTGCTGCATCGTTTGCTAAGCGGGTTGGCTTTTCGCGGTTACGCGCGTGCTCGTCGAGCTTGGCGATCGCCGACTCCGCAAGGCTCTTGGTCCGAGCTAGATACTGATCCAAAATCTTCTGCGCGTGCGCCTGAGAGTGGCCGGTGATGGTCGCGATCTCGGGGACGTTGCAGCCAGCCTCAGCCAGCATCGTCACCGCCGTGCCGCGCAAATCGTGAAAGTGAAGGCTGTCTGCGATGCGGGCTGCCGCGAATGTCTCGCTCCAGACCTCGTGGAACCGCCGCTTCAGCCATGGCCCCCCCCGGGCCGCGACGAGGATGGTGGGCGCGCGGCGAGGCGCCGCATCAAGGGCCGACTTCAGTGCCCGGGTCGCCGGCACATAAACTGTCCGCTTGCTCTTGCCTTGCTTCAGCGTGATGGCGCTGCCATCCCAGGCTGACCACGTGAGCTTCAGCAGATCGCCCTGGCGCTGGCCAGTGTGCAGCGCCAGCATCATCGCGAGACGGACCTCGGGCCGCGCCACGGCCTCGAACGCCTTCACGTGCTCGGGTAGCCAGATGATCTCGGCGCGCGTCGAGCTGTAGGCCCGCTCGAAGGTCGCGATCGGATTATGCCGGATGTGGCCGTGGTCAACGCCCCAGGCGAACACCTTCGCAAGACGAGCGAGCTTGGCATCGGCGGCGCGGGGGTGATCCTCGGCAAGCTGCTCATGCCACTTCAGAAAGGGCGGCCGGCTGCGAGGGTTCTCGACGATCTTCAGGGGCGTTTTGCCCCATTTCGCCTCGCAGGCCCTGATGTTGAATTCCTCGTTGGCGCGCGTCTTCTCCGATAGCTTTTTCGTCCATGCCCGACTGGCTTGGTACTGACGGATCAGCCACTCGACAGTGCCCTGGCTCCGATTGAGCGCGGCGGCCCGGCCGGCGTCTTGGTACGAGGCCACGAATTCTGCGGATCCTGGCTCACCCTGCAGCTTCGTCCCAGTCGCCCGGTGATAGTAGTGCGTGCGGATCGTACCGTCAGCCAGCTTGCGGCGGACCGTGTTGATGCCCGTCAGCTTAACCCGCATGCTCTGCCAGCCACTCGTCGATCGACGGGGCGGCATCCGATAGCAGACCGGAGCGCCGATCAAGCGCTCGATCAATCGCTTTGCGATCCCAGCGGGTGGTGCCCGGCATGGCCCTAGGGACGATGCCCTTCCGCACCCACTCGTCGAAAGCCGAAGTTGTATCGCAGCCGCAGTACTCGGCGGCTTGGTCTCGCGTAAGCCCGCGAGGGAACATGCCGAGCGGGAGAGCGGTCATCCGCCTGCCTCCTGGCAGCCGCCTGCGATCCAAGCCGCGAGTTCGCCTTCCTCCCGGAACCACTCGTCGCGATGCTTGTACGCCGCAAACCGTAGGTGGAGGGCGCGCTCAACGGCACGGCCGCCGGGCAGGATGGCGACCATCTCAAGGTCGAACGGATTGGACGCCAGCAGAGTGCGGAACCGTGTCTCCACATCGACAGCCATGCCGATCTTCACGAACGGGCCGCAGCGGATGATGTAGGTCTTATTCGCGATGCGCGGCTGCGTGCGGCCGGGGTTCATGGCTCGATCCAGAGCCGTCTCCTGGCGCCGCTGTTCCGGCACTTCGGGAATGGCAGATGCGAAGAGTCGAGCCTTCGCTTTCGGCGGCGGCATCTTGACCTCCAGCGCGCTTACGGTCTGCCTAAGCGCCGCCATCTCTGGGATGTCGTCGTACTCAGGGGGATCGCTCGTGACCTGATCCCGCTCAGGCAAGCGGACGCTTCTAGGCACCGTCGTTCCCTCCGTGGTTTTGTGGGGTGGGTGTTGGGGGACGGGAAGCGAGGGCGGGCGGGATCCACTCGATAAAGAGCATCGCTTGGGAGAGCGCGACGCGAGCCCACTTCTCTTCTGGGTTGTTTCTGGCCCATCCATCGTAGACGGTCTGGACAGCCTCGATGCATTTGGACCGCATCGCCTCGGCCTCGGTTGATGCAAGCTCACGCATCTCGCTCTCCCCCCGTCCCAGGCTCTTGGCTCGGGTCTGGCTGGGCGAGGGCGGCGTTCGCTTGTGCGATGGTCAGCCTAGCGAGCGCTCGGCTAGCGCTTCCGTAGGAAGCCTCTGCCTCTGCGAGATCGCGAACTGTCTTGCCCTGCCAGGCGGCGCAGTATCGGTCCGCGAGATAATCGGCGGCATCCAGCGCGTTCTCCAGCGCGTCGATCCGTGCCTCCCGGTCTCTCAGCGTATCCTCGGCGGCGGTGGCACGGGATCGGAGATCAGCCACCTCGGAGAGGGTGTTAGGCGCCTGGGGGGAGGTGGGGGGTGAGGGCGCATCGGCCTTGCCGACCGGGCCCTCGTGAACCGAACCACCTGCGGTGTTTCGGCCTTCGGCTTCGGTCCCTTGCGCGGCGGCTTGAAACCTCGCCCACGCCCGATCCACGCTGCGCTTCGTGCCGGCGTCGGCAGGCGGCAGTTGCTCGTCAGACTGAACGTCCAGCAGCACGTCGAGCGCCTGCCGAAGCATGTGCCCCTGCGCAGTACGCCCGTAGGCATCCAGTTCCTGTGCGATGCCTTCTATGGCCGCGGCAGCGTCAAGGCATGTCTGGCCCGCCGGTCCCACCGGGGACGCGCCCCCCGATCCTTCTCTCGTACCGAGGGCGGCGAGGGATGCGGGGACGAGCTTCCCCGACCGGTAGGCGTTCCAGAGCCCCACGAGGAACTTCGCGTCGGCGAGAGACTGGAGAGCGGCTTCGCCCCGCACGCCGGTCGCCAAGGCAAATAGCCCAGCGCAGGAGGGCGTGTTCACGATCACGCAGCTAGGCTCGTCGTACCTGCGCCGAACGCTAGAGACCGACAGCATCTCTTGCGTCGCCGCCGCGCCCAGCCGCTCCAGTTCCCTCAGATACTCGACCAGTCGAGCCTTGTCGTCTGCTTCCACTCCTGAGGTATCCGCTTCCCCGGCGGCATCTGCGCGGCCCAGAATAGCATCCGCCGCTTTTTCGATCAGACCCGGATATCCGATAGCCGCAAAGCCGCCGAATATCTCGTCAGTGATGATTTTGATGATCGCTTGCTTGTTTTTTACCTCGAAGCGTGCGGCCAGTTCCCCCAGACCGACCCGATCGGCTTCGCCTGGATGAGACGGGGCGGCGTGTGGCCGGGTGTCGAAGACGCTCTTGCAATTGACGCAGCGGATTAGCGGACTGGAATTGATGGACCGGTCGGCCTTCCACTCGCCCACATACACATATGCCATGCCCTTGCAGTCCGGGCAGCGCCAATGCGGCCACTGGACTGCCGCGCTGTAAGGATAGCGCTTCTCCCCCTCGCCACCGGCCGCGCCCAACTCCCGCAACCGCTCCACGCCAAGCCGGATGGTCCGGGCATGCTTGTCCCGCCCGCCCTCGTTCTCAAGCCAGCCGGCCACGTCGCTCAGCCCGCAGGCGATGGCTTCTGTGGTGTAGGTGTCAGCCATCTCTCAGGCTCCTGCGCTGGAGGGGTCGGGGGTCGGGAGGGAGGCGCGTTCGATCCGGATCATGCCGGCGAAGGTCGGTAGGTCAGCCCGATAGCCGGCCTCAAGGAAGGCCTTCCACGAGGCGTATCGGGCCGCAGATCGCGAGCGGGCGCAGATGACGTGCGAGTCCCCGCGCCAGGTGATGCGGTAGGCACGCTGGGCTTCGCTGATGCTGGTTTTGCTCATCACGCCCGCCCCCTATCCGCTGAAGACGGAGTGGAGCGGGAAGCTTCGCTCCGGACGCGATACACATCCCGCACGCTCTTGCGGCAGGCAGCAGCGATCTTCCGATAGGATGCCCCTTCGGCTCGCAGGCGGTGCGCTTCGGCCCACCAGAGCGGGTCGGGCGCAACCGGCTCCTCTGGCACGTCCAGCAGGCGATCTCGCGTCGCCGCCGTCATCACG
>NZ_VRVG01000232.1:0-3973 GCF_008040085.1 Methylobacterium sp. WL7
CCCCTCAAGATTGGGAACGGATCGAGACACCATCACGACGGCGCCGCACCGGCGCGACGGATAAGGTCCAAAAAGCATGACAAAGAAGCTGCTGTTCCTGTTCGACACCGATGCGATGCCGAACGTGTTCGACACGGTGGTCGGCTACGACGGCGGCGCCGACCACATCACCGGCTACGGCGGCGTGACCCCCGAGAACGTCGGCGCCCTGGTCGACGGCACGATCTACACCCGCGGCGGCTCCGAGAAGAAGTCGACGGCGATCTTCGTCGGCGGCGGCAGCATGGCGGCCGGCGAGGAACTGTTCACCGCCGTCAAGAAGCGCTTCTTCGGCCCGTTCCGGGTCTCGTGCATGCTGGATTCGAACGGCTCCAACACCACGGCCGCCGCGGGCGTCGCCCTGGTGGCCAAGGCCGCCGGCTCGCTCCAGGGCAAGACCGCCGTCGTCCTGGCCGGCACCGGCCCGGTGGGCATGCGCTCCGCCGCGCTGCTGGCCGGCGAGGGTGCGGACGTGACCATCGCGGGTCGCGCGCTGGACAAGACCCAGGCCGCCGCCGAGCAGATCAACAAGCGCTTCAAGGTCAACGTGAAGGCCGCCGCGACCCCCGACGAGGCCTCGCGTATCGCGCTCGTGAAGGGCAAGAACCTCGTGTTCACCGCCGGCGCCATCGGCGTCGAGCTGCTGCCGGAGGCCGCCTGGGCGCAGGACTCCGCGATCGAGTTCGTGGCCGACTACAACGCCCAGCCCCCGACCGGCGTCGGCGGCATCGACGTGATGGACAAGGGCAAGGACCGCAACGGCAAGAAGGCGTTCGGCGCCCTCGGCATCGGCGGCCTGAAGCTCAAGCTGCACCGGGCCTGCGTGGGCCAGCTCTTCGAGAGCACCGAGCAGGTGCTCGATGCCGAGGAGATCTACGCGCTCGCCAAGAAGATGGCCTGACGGGAGGGACGCCCATGTCGGACACGCAGCAGGCGCCCGAGACGGCGACCATCCAGACCTTCCTGACGGAGCTCGCGAGCGCCGCCCCGACCCCCGGTGGCGGTGGCGCGGCCGCGATCTCCGGCGCGATGGGGGCGGCCCTGGTGTCGATGGTCTGCAACCTGACCATCGGCAAGAAGAAGTACGTCGAGGTCGAGGCCGAACTGAAGGACGTGCTCGCCCGGTCGGAGGGCCTGCGGGTCGTGCTCACCGGCATGATCGGCGAGGACGTCCAGGCGTTCGACGCCGTGATGGGCGCCTACGGCCTGCCCAAGGGCACCGACGACGAGAAGGCGGCCCGCGCCGCGGCGATCCAGACCGCGCTCCGGACCGCCACCGACGTGCCGCTCGCCTGCTGCCGGGCCTGCCGCACGGTCATCGACCTCGCGGCGATCACCGCCGAGAAGGGCAATCTCAACGTGGTCTCGGATGCCGGCGTGGCGGTGCTGTCGGCCTATGCCGGCCTGCGCAGCGCGGCGCTCAACGTCTACGTCAACGCCAAGGGACTCGAGGACCGGGCGTTCGCCGACGAGCGGCTCCAGGAACTCGAAAGCCTGCTCGGCGAGGCAGGCGCGCTGAGCGAGAAGGTCTACGAGGTGGTGAAGGCCAAGGTGAACTGAAACGCGCCGCGTCCGCTGTGGCGGACGCAAGTGGTTCGACAGTCGAGGCCGGGTGCATCACGCGCCCGGCCTCGCTGTTTTTCTGCGATGCTGCGCTGCAATAGTGGATGCGATTCCTACCGCATCCGCGAAAAAGCCGACCTGAACCCGCGGATCAAAAAATTTGACGGGCGTAATCTTCTCACTCAACTAAAGTAGACAGCGTCAAACGGCGGCAACGACCGCGGAGGAGGCGCCGAATGGACGTCCACGAGTACCAAGCCAAGGAGCTGCTAGCGAGCTTCGGTGTGGCGGTCCCGAAGGGCGCCATCGCGTTCAGCCCGGATCAAGCGGTCTACGCCGCCACCGAACTCGGCGGCTCGTTCTGGGCCGTGAAGGCCCAGATCCACGCCGGCGCCCGCGGCAAGGCCGGCGGGATCAAGCTGTGCCGGACCTACAACGAGGTCCGCGACGCCGCCAAGGAGCTGCTGGGCAAGCGCCTGGTCACGCTCCAGACCGGGCCCGAGGGCAAGCCGGTCCAGCGCGTCTACGTCGAGACCGCCGACCCGTTCGAGCGCGAACTCTACCTCGGCTACGTGCTGGACCGGAAGGCCGAGCGCGTACGCGTCATCGCCAGCCAGCGCGGCGGCATGGACATCGAGGAGATCGCCGCCAACGAGCCGGAGGCGCTGATCCAGGTCGTCGTCGAGCCGGCAGTGGGCCTGCAGCAGTTCCAGGCCCGGGAGATCGCCTTCCAGCTCGGCCTGAACATCAAGCAGGTCTCGGCCGCGGTGAAGACCATCATGAACGCCTACCGGGCGTTCCGCGACTGCGACGGCACAATGCTCGAGATCAACCCGCTGGTCGTCACCAAGGACGACCGGGTGCTGGCCCTCGATGCCAAGATGTCCTTCGACGACAACGCGATGTTCCGCCGGCCGGGCATCGCCGACATGCACGACCCGTCGCAGGGCGATCCCCGCGAGGCGCAGGCCGCCGAGCACAACCTTAGCTATATCGGGCTGGAGGGCGAGATCGGCTGCATCGTCAACGGCGCCGGGCTCGCCATGGCGACCATGGACATGATCAAGCACGCGGGCGGTGAGCCGGCGAACTTTTTGGATGTCGGCGGCGGCGCCTCCCCGGAGCGGGTCGCCACGGCGTTCCGGCTGGTGCTCTCGGACCGCAACGTGAAGGCGATCCTGGTCAACATCTTCGCCGGCATCAACCGCTGCGACTGGGTTGCCGAGGGCGTCATCCAGGCCGCCCGGGAGGTCAAGATCGACGTGCCGCTGGTGGTTCGCCTCGCCGGCACGAACGTCGAGGCGGGCAAGAAGATCCTGGCCGACAGCGGCCTCGACCTGATCACCGCCGACACCCTGTCGGACGCGGCGCGCAAGGCGGTCGACGCCTGCGACGCCGCCAAGAAGAACCGCTGAGGGGACACCACGCCATGAGCATCCTCATCGACGAGACCACCCCGATCATCGTCCAGGGCATCACGGGCGACAAGGGCACCTTCCACGCCAAGGAGATGCTCGAATACGGCACGAACGTCGTCGGCGGCGTCACGCCCGGCAAGGGCGGCCGCACGCATCTCGGCCTGCCGGTGTTCAACACCGTCAAGGAGGCGGTCGCCGCCACCGGCGCCACCACCTCGATCACCTTCGTGGCGCCGCCGTTTGCGGCCGACGCCATCATGGAGGCGGCCGATGCCGGCCTGCGGCTGGTCTGCTCGATCACCGACGGCATCCCGGCCCAGGACATGATGCGGGTGAAGCGCTACCTGATGCGCTACCCGCGGGATCGCCGCACCATGGTGGTCGGCCCGAACTGCGCCGGCATCATCTCGCCCGGCAAGGCGATGCTCGGGATCATGCCCGGCCACATCTACCTCAAGGGCAACGTCGGCGTGATCTCCCGCTCGGGGACGCTGGGCTACGAGGCCGCCTCGCAGCTCAAGGAGCTGGGTCTTGGGATCTCGACCTCGGTGGGCATCGGCGGCGACCCGATCAACGGTTCGTCGTTCCTCGACCACCTCGCCCTGTTCGAGACCGACCCGGACACGGACGCGGTGCTGATGATCGGCGAGATCGGCGGCCCGCAGGAGGCCGAGGCCTCGGCCTGGATCCGGGACAACATGTCGAAGCCGGTGATCGGCTTCGTGGCGGGCCTGACGGCGCCGAAGGGCCGCCGCATGGGCCATGCCGGGGCGATCATCTCGGCGGCCGGCGACAGCGCCGCCGAGAAGGCCGAGATCATGCGCTCCTACGGCCTGACCGTGGCGCCGGATCCCGGCTCCTTCGGCCAGACCGTCGCCGACGTGCTCGCCCGGGCGGCGTAGCCTTCTTAACCCTCCCCCCTCTGCGGGGGAGGGTGCCCCGCGGTTGCGGGG
>NZ_VRVG01000233.1:0-3941 GCF_008040085.1 Methylobacterium sp. WL7
GCTTGGGGATGGATGGCGAGCATCAGCGAGCCCTCCTGGAAGAACGGCGGCGCACACCTGCAAACCGCCACGCATAGGCTTTGATCGCCCAACGCGCCGCATCCCAACGACGTTCCGCAACCAAACACCAGTACTACTGTGTCATAAATTTTGGGTGTAGGGTTTGCGATTCGCTCTCGTAATGGAGCGAGGCATGGATCGCTTGAACTCCCCGCTGGCTGCCGACCAGCCGCGCTTTGCGGCTTATCTGAAGGCTTTGTCAGGCGTCCTGGGTCATGCTGATCGGATCGCGCCGCTGAAGCCCTACTGTACGGGTCTCCTCCTGCCGGGTGCTCGCAAGAGCATCGAGCCGATGGCGGCCCGGATCGCGCCAGCGCGTCTCTAGGGCTCCCATCAGGCGATGCATCACTTCGTGGCCAAGGGCCAATGGTCGGACGAGGCTTTGCTGGCCCGGGTACGCAGCGAAGTCCTGCCGCTGATCGAGCGTCAGGATTCGATCCAGGCCTGGATCGTCGACGATACGGGCTTTCCCAAGAAAGGCCGCCACTCGGTCGGGGTGGGACGGCAATACTGCGGTCAGATCGGCAAGCAGGACAATTGCCAGGTTGCCGTGACCCTCTCGGTGGCCAACACCCAGGCCAGTCTGCCGGTGGCCTATCGCCTCTACCTGCCGGAAGCCTGGACCCAGGATGCCGAGCGGCGCAACAAGGCCGGCGTGCCCGAGGATATCGGCTTCCGGACCAAGCCGGAGATCGCGCTGGATCAGATCCGAGCAGCCTTGGCCGATGGGGTGCCACCCGGCCTCGTTCTGGCAGATGCCGGATACGGGATCGACACGGCCTTCCGCACGGCGCTGACGGCGTTGGGCTTGTCCTACAGTGTGGGTGTTCAGTCCTCGACGAGCCTGTGGCTTCCCGGAACGGCACCCCTGCCGCCCAAGCCCTGGAGCGGGCGCGGGCGCGGGCGCGGGCGCCCAACCACCCGGGTGCGACGGAGCCCTGAGCAAAAGCCACTCTCGGCAGAAAAGCTGGCCCGGTCTCTGCCGGAGGCCGCTTGGCAGCGTGTCACATGGCGCGCTGGCACGAACGGTCTGCTGACCTCGCGGTTTGCGGCCGTGCGGGCCCGTCCGGCGCATCGGGATGAGTTGCGACACGAGCCACGTCCCGAGGAGTGGTTCCTGATCGAGTGGCCGGACAACGAGGATGCGCCAACCAAATACTGGCTCTCGACCCTGCCGGCAGAGACGCCCCTGGCCGTGTTGGTCGGCCGGACGAAGCTGCGCTGGCGTATCGAGTGGGACTACCAGGAGCTCAAACAGGAGATTGGGCTCGGCCACTACGAGGGGCGAAGCTGGCGGGGCTTCCATCATCACGCCAGCCTATGCATCGCGGCCTACGGGTTACTGGTCTCCGAGCGGGGCCGCTTTCCCCCCTGGGAACCAGAGTTCACCGAGTGGCAAGCGCTTGCCCTACCCGCCAGTTATAGACCCCGCGGAGCCCCCGATCCGGCCCGAGCGACACGTGCCTGACTCCATCGCAACCTTGCGCCTGAGGCTAACACGGGCGCTCGTTCGTCCCCTGCACCAATGTCCCTGTTGCCAACAAAGATTTATGACACAGTAGTACTAGGAGCCCGTCCGAGTAACGAGTTCACGAGGTGGGATGAGCGTCGAAGTCTGGGCAGACGTGTGCGTCGGCTTTGGGCTCAGTGCCCGGCCTTCGCCAGTTTGAAGAGGTTGTAGGCGGTGCAGATCATCGCCCATTCGCCCCGGACCTGATCGAGGCCGCGGAGCAGGAACTGTCGGAAGCCCCGGGCCTGCTTGATCTGCCCGAACACGGGCTCGACCACTTGCTTCCTGAGGAGATAGCGGCTGCGGCGGCCAGCCCGCTTCAGGCGCCCAGCCATCGCGCTCATCAACGGCATCTTCGTCAGCCTCCGGCGGCCGGCCGCGTCCACCTAGCCATGACGCGCCCGACCCGGAGCCAGGTAGGCGGTGATCCGCCGCTCCTGCAGCGCGACGAGGTTCGCCTCGTTGGCAAAGCCGGCATCGCCGGAGAGCTCTCGCGGTTTGCGCCCGAGATAGGCGTGGACGTCGTCCACGAGCGGCACGAGGGCGCGGGAGTCGGCTGAGTTGGACACGAGGCGGTGCGCGACGATCACCTGATGCGTGGCATCGACGGCGATCTGCCCGTTGTAGCCCTGCACGAACCCGTCGCGGGTAGGCAGGATGCGGCTGTCCGGGTCGGTGAAGTTGCGCTGTGTGATCCTCCCCCGACGTCACGGACAGGCGGTTTAGCTCGCGTTCCGTTCGGCTTGCTCGAGCGTGATGTAGCCGAGTGCCGAGTGGATGCGCTTCCTACTCTAGTAGCCTTAGATGTAAGCAAACAAGTCGCGCCGGGCCTCGTCCCGGGTCGCCCATCGTCGCTGGTGGACAAGTTCGACTTAAGCCCAGCGGCCGGTCGCTGCCGTTGGGCGGCCATCATCAGGGCGGCCGACGTCAACTCGGTCCGCATGTGATCACGCATGGACCAGGCGACGATCTTGCGAGTGGCGAGATCGAGCACGGCGGCCAGGTAGAGCCAGCCCTCGCCGGTGGGCAGGTACGTGATGTCGGCGAGCCAGACCGTGTTGGGCAGCGCGGCGGAGAACTGTTGCTTCGGGAGGTTGGGGGCGTTCGGCAGATCGTGGTGGCTGTCGTCGTGCAGGGCCGGAATCGGCGCCCTGCCAGGGCCCGGATGCCATGACGGCGCATCAGGCGCTCCACCCGCCCGCGACTGGCCGTTCGTCCCTCCGCACAAAGGGTGGCATGCACCCGAGGCGAGCCGTAGCGCCTGTGATGCCCGGCATGAATACGCCGGGCGTTGTCGAGAAGGCGACGGTTGGACGCCGACCGAGCACTCTCGGGACGGGATCGCCAGTCGTAGTAGCCGCTGTGAGAGACTTAGAGCACGTGGCACATGAGACGCACCGACCAGGTGCTCGGATGCTGCTCGATGAAAGCGAACGTCACTTGGGCATCTCCGCAAAGATGCCGATCGCCTTTTATAGGACGTCGCGCTCCATGCGCGTCCGATCGAGTTCTCGCCGCAGACGAGAGATCTCGGCGGCTTGGTCGGAGGGGGAAGCCATCGGGCTCGCAGCCGCGGCTCCTGGCGATGCTGCTGCCCGTGGTGGTGGTGAAGAGCCTCCCATCAGGGTCGCGCGCCACTGCCTCAGCATGAAGGGTTGGATCCCAAGTTCGGCCGCTATCTGCATCTGTTGTCGCCCGCTGCTGTCCAGCAGGGCTACCGCCTCGCGTTTGAACTCGGGCGTGAACTCCCGTTTCGTCTTCGCCATCAAACACCTTCCCAGGCCACAAGGAGCGTATCAGAGGTGTTCGTAAAGCCGGAGGAGGATCACTACGAGGCTCCATCATCTCGTCGGTCAGCGGAGGGCTCTCGGGTTCGGGGTTGGTCGTCGCAACCCCGAACCCGACCCGGCAATCGCCGATGACCACCTCGCGAGAAAGCAAGTCTGCTACAGCGCTGTGGGAAGCGCGCGAATGGGCTTCCTCGCTACCGTCGAGCTAAACCACTGCCTGGAACACGACAAAGTGCCGGCCTGCTTATCGACCACCACGGCGCATTTGCCTTGAGTCTATCCGTCGACAGGCGAAGCCAGGGTACAATGCCAAGAGGGCCAGCCTCGCGGGATCGCGCCGCGCATCGTCCTTAAAGGTGTCGAGAGTAACGAAAAACTCGGGCGTCACCGCTGAATCGTCGAGCGTACCCATGCCTCGTTCAATCGCTTCCGCCGCCTGTCCATCTGCAACCCGCGCCGCAGCAACATATACGAGGCTTCACTACCCTTGCCGCGAGCCTCACCACAATCAACCAGATCAAGTGGTTCTGTTAAACGCTCTTATGCTCCAGTACTAAATATTAGCCACGTGAATCCAGAAA
>NZ_VRVG01000234.1:0-3899 GCF_008040085.1 Methylobacterium sp. WL7
GGTCGCCGAAGGAGGCGAGCAGGCTGTCGAGGGGGCGGCCGCGCAGGGCCTCGATCACGGATGGGGTGACGTCGATGATCTCGTAGCGGGCGAGCGTGCCGCCGTCGGCGGTGGCGACTTCCGCGCCGGCCTGGATCGCGCTCGCCGTCGGACCCGCCGCGGGCAGGTACGAGCAGCCCGACATCGCCGTCGCGGCGAGCAGAGCGAGGGAAAGTTTGCGCATCCAGATGTTGCCCATCGGTTTTGCCGAGCCCGTGCCTAGCCCATAGCGGCCGGGGTGTCCGTAGCGGGTGGGCCACACTGCGCCCGCGACGGCCGAGCGAGCGGTTTCATCCTCACTAAGCACAGCTTTTTCGGGGCATGCCGACGAAAACTTTACGGCCGGAGCCGGAACGGCGCCCCTCAATTGGCTTGGCTCACCGTCGTGCTGATGCGCTCGTAGATCGGGGTCATCCGGGAGCCGTAGTATCGGATACTGCCGGCCGCGACGATGAAGATCAGCGCGCCGATCAGGGCGTATTCCATCGCGGTGGAACCGCTGGCGTCCGGGGCGAAGCGCGGCAGCGCCCGCCGGGCGAGGTCGCGCCCACGGATGCGGGATCGTCCGGAAGCCGCCTTCGATCCCTCGCAGCTCGGCTCCGCCATCCGTGACTCCGACTTCCCCTGCGCCCGGATCCGCACCCGATCGTATCGCGATCGGGCTCGTCTCCCGGCCCCTGGTTCAACATGCTCGCGCACGCATAAACCGGTATCCACGCCGACGATGAGCGCTCTCGCCGCCCGGCGCGATGGAAACGTCTAACCGGGTTCCCATTGCCGCCGGCTTAATAGTGTCTTCGAAACATCGCCTTCGCGACGTGGATCCGAACGACGAAAGGCCGGCGCCCGTGAAGGCGCCGACCTTTCGACATGTCCGATGACGCGGCCCGGACCCGTCCAGGGCGCGTCGTGCCGGGGTCGCTCAGGCGTGGCCGGCCTTGTGGCGCAGGTCGTCGATCCGCTTGGACGCCTCGGCCTTGTCGATGTCCGAGTCGAAGGCCTCCGGCTCCTTGGCCTCTTCCGACAAGGTCTTGAGGTACGAAGCCTGCGCCCCGGTCATCGGCTCACCGCCGGTGGTCCACTGATCCGGATCCTTGATCTGGTTCGAGACGTCCTTCGGATCGGTCTTCGGGTTGTCCTGGGTCGCGTCGTGCTTGTCGGCTGCCTTGGCCATGGGACCCTCGTTCCTGAAATGTTCTGTCGTCGCCGGGGAGAACGTGCCGCCCCAGCGGGGGTTCCACGGGATGTCGGCGCATCGCCCGCTGTTCCCCAGGAACCTTTCCTTCCCGGCCGCCGAGCCTATTGATGAACCCCATGGCGCAGCGTGGCGCCCCGGAGCGGCGTGGTCCGGATGAGCGCGGATGGGCGGATGCAGAACGAAGCCGGAGCGGCCGCGCGGGCGGCGCAGGTCCTCGTGGTCATGGGCGTCTCGGGCTCGGGCAAGAGCACCGTCGGCGCGCTGATCGCCGAGCGGCTCGGCTGGATCTTCGTGGACGGCGACAGCTTCCACACCCCCGAGCACGTGGCCAAGATGCATGCGGGCCACGCGCTGGACGACGAGGACCGCGCGCCCTGGCTCGCCCGGATCGCGGTCTGGATCCAGCATCGGCTGGAGGCCGGCGAATCCGGCGTGGTGGTCTGCTCGGCCCTGCGCCGGGCGTACCGGGACGTGCTCACCCGCGGGAGCCGGCGCGTCCGCATCGTCTACCTGGACGGCGACAGGGCCCTGGTGTCCCGGCGCCTCGCCGAGCGCCACGGCCACTTCATGTCGCCCCGGCTGCTGGACAGCCAGTTCGCCACCCTGGAGATCCCCGGCCCCGACGAGCACCCGGTCATCGTGGGGATCGACGCGCCGCCGGAGGCCGTCGCCGACCGCGTCGTGGCGCAGCTCGCCGCGGAATCCCCCCTCCCCGCCGAGAGGACCTGAGCGATGGCGACGAAGGCGACCGGCATCGCCCTGGTGATCTCCGATGTCGACGGCACGCTGGTGACCGACGACAAGCAGCTCGCCGCCTCGACGGTCGCGGCGGTGAAGCGCCTGCGCGCGGCCGGGATCGGCTTCAGCATCGCGTCGGCCCGGCCGCCGCTGGGCCTTCGCGGCCTCGTCGACGCCCTCGGCCTCGACCTGCCGATGGGGGCGTTCAACGGCGCCAGCGTGGTCCGGCCCGATCTCTCGACCATCGAGGAGCGGCTGATCCCGGAAGCGGCCGCGCGGGCGGCGCTGGAGCGCCTTCAGGCCGAGGATCTCGACGTCTGGGTCTTCGCCGCGGGGGCCTGGTGCCTGCGCGACCCGGAGGGCCCCTACGCGGATCTCGAACGCCGGACGATCGACGCCGAGCCGCGCGTGGTGGCCGATCTCGGCAGCCTGATGGGGGCGGCCTCGAAGATCGTCGGGGTCAGCCGGGACCACGCGCACCTGGCCGATTGCGAGGCCCGGATCGGGACCGCGCTGGCCGGCCGCGCCACCGTGCACCGCTCGCAGGCCTATTATCTCGACGTGACGCCGCCCGGGCTCGACAAGGGGCAGTTCGTGGCCTGGATGAGCGCGCATCTGCGCATCCCGCCCGAGCGGATCGCGACCTTCGGGGATGCCGGGAACGACCGGCCCATGTTCGCCCGCAGCGGATTCTCGGTGGCGATGGGCAATGCCGAGCCGGGCGTGAAGGCGGCCGCCAGCGCCGTGACGGACGGCAACGGCGCGGACGGCTTCGCCCACGGGGTCGCGCGCTTCATCCTGCCCTGAGCGTCCAGCCCCACACGCTGTGGATAACCGGGATGGTTAACCGACGGCGCCGCCCTGTGGCGGACAAGGCACAGGGGCGCCCGACACCCCGCTCGCCCACAGGCTGCCGGATCCGGGCCCCTTTCCGGCCTCATTTCCCCGCGACCTAGCTTGACCACAGTAGAAGCAGGACCGGGTCTCGGAATGCATCGCCTCTTCCTGGCTGCCGCTCTCGCGGTCGTGCCCGTCGCCGCCTTCGGGCAGGGCGCGCGCGACAACATCGATGCGCTGATCGAGCAGCAGGCCAAGGCAAACGGCGTCCCGGCGAGCTTCGTCCACGCGGTGGTCAAGCGCGAGAGCAACTACAACCCGAAGGCCAAGGGCGGCAGCGCCCTCGGGCTGATGCAGATCAAGCACGCGACGGCGCGCAGCCTCGGATACACCGGCGACGCGGCCGGCCTGTACGATCCGGCGACCAACCTGCGCTACGGCGTCGCCTACCTGGCGGGCGCCTACCGCACCGCCCAGGGCAACGTCAGCCAAGCCTACCAGTACTACAACCGCGGCTATTACTACGCGGCCAAGCGCCAGGGCATCTCCAGCGAGGTCGCCTCGGTGGTGGCCCCCGTGGCGGCCTCGGCCAGCGCGTTGGCGAGCCTGTTCGGCGGCGGCGTCACGGATTCCGGCGCCGCCTCCGGGGCCCTGGCCTACGCACCCACCGCCGCCGCCGTCGCCGCGGTGCCGAGCGAGACGGTCGAGGTCCCGCTCCCGCCCCGGCGTCCGGACGCCCTCAGCGGCGCCGTCGCGTATGCGAGCCTGTCCGTCGAGCCCGCCGCCGCGGGTGCCGCGCCGGGCGCCGCCGTTCAGATGGCCGCGGTCGAGACCGTGGAGGTCCCGCTGCCGCCGCGCCGTCCGGCCGGCCTCGGCAGCGCGGCTTCGGAGGCCGCGCCGGCCCAGCTCGCCGAGTTGCGCCTGTCCCCGCAGGCCGAGCCGGCCGCGGCGTTCCAGGGCGCCGCGATGACGCCAGCGGCGGCGGCCGCCGGGGTGACCGAGACCGTGGACGTGCCGCTGCCGCCGCGCCGCCCGTCGATCCAGCTGCTGGCCGCCGCCACGCCGCGCCGCGCGGCGCGCCGCGCGG
>NZ_VRVG01000235.1:0-3898 GCF_008040085.1 Methylobacterium sp. WL7
CACGCTGGCTGGCGCCTTCTGCTCAAACCGCTCCAGGACAGCCCGCCACGGGCAACCCGATCCGTCCGATGCTTGCGTCATCGCAACGAGTTAGGCCCGAGCCAAACACCTTGAAAGGGCTGGGTCTACGACCTTTTGCGGGTCCAGGGCGGAGCCCTGGTCGTCCCGGTGCGCGCAACGTTTACGAGGCGGCCTCGGCGAGGTCCCCGAACAGCGACAGCACCACCGGGCGCCGGTCGAGATTGTAGATCGCGGCCTCCCGGGCGGCGCGGCCGAACCGCTCGGCGACGTCGACCAGGGCGGCGAGGCGGGCGGGCGGCTCGTCCCGGCGGCGGTCGAGCTCGGCCGAGACGAAGCGCAGGACCGCGTCCTGGGCGGCCTCGAACCGCGCCTCCGCGTCGCGCCCGGCCAGGGTCTCGGCGAGCTTGAGCACCCGGCCCCAGTCGGGGGTGTGCGCCCGGGCCAGCAGGGTCTCGACCTCGGCGACGAGGCCGGCCGTGACCGGATCGAGCATCGCCAGCGCCCGGGCGACCGAGCCCTCGCACTGGGCGACCGCCCGGGCCAGGGCGGCCTCCTCGGGCTGCGGGAACGGCTCGGGCAGGCCGCGCACCACCTGCGCCACCGCCTCGGGCGCCAGCGGGCGCAGCATCAGCACCCGGCAGCGGGAGCGGATCGTCGGCAGCAGCCGGCCGGGCTGGTGAGCCAGGATCAGGAACAGGGCGCGCGGCGGCGGCTCCTCCAGGACCTTGAGCAGGGCGTTGGCCGCGTTGGCGTTCAGGTCCTCGGCGCTGTCCAGGATGCAGACCCGCCAGCCGGAATCGGTGGCCGTCGAGGCGAACAGGTCAAGGGCCCGGCGGACCATGTCGACCGAGATCTTGGTGGGCAGCGCCTTGGCGCCTGCGGTGCGGTGGCGGCGCAGGGCGACCAGGTTCGGATGCGACAGGCCCGCGACCTTGCCGGCGACGGGGTTCTCGTCCGGCATATCGAGCCCAGCCGGCCCGCCGCCCTCGGGATAGGCGAGCAGGCGCCGGGCGACCCGGTAGGCGAGGGTCGCCTTGCCGATGCCGGGGGCGCCGCCGATCAGCCAGGCATGGTGCAGGCGCCCCGCCGCGATCCCCTCCGCGAAGGCGGCCGCCGCGGCCGCGTGGCCGACCAGCGCCCGGGTCTCCCGCGGGCGCGGGATGCCGGGGAGGTCGCCGGGCTCGACGTCGTCGGCGGCGCGGTCTGCCGGTTTCACGGCGCGGGGCTCAGGCGGCATCGCCGCGGCTTTCTTTGATCGGCAGCAGGCCCGGCAGGCGGGATGCCACCGCGGCGCGGATCGCGGATTCCACCGCATCGGGGTCGCGGCCGGCATCGATCACCGCGCAGCGCTGCGGCTCGGCCCGGGCGATCGCCACGAAGGCCTCGCGCAGCCGCGTGTGGAAGGCGAGCGATTCCGCCTCGAACCGGTCGGCCCCCTGCCCCGTGCTGGCGGCGCGCCCGGCCGCGCGGGCGAGCCCGGCTTCGGGGGCTAAGTCGAGGATCAGGGTCAGGTCGGGCCGGGTCGGGCCGACCACGACCCGTTCCAGGGCGGTGACGACGGCCGGATCGAGTCCTCCGGCCGCGCCCTGGTAGGCCCGGGTCGAGTCGATGAAGCGGTCGCATAGCACGATCTCGCCCCGGCGCAGGGCCGGGCGGATCAGGCGGTCGAGGTGGTCGATCCGGGCGGCGCTGAACAGCAGCGCCTCCGCGAAGGGGCCGTAGGGCTTGGCGACGCCGCCGAGCAGGGCCGCGCGGATTTCTTCCGCCCGGGGCGAGCCGCCGGGCTCGCGGGTCACGCGGACCTCCCGGCCCGAGCGCGACCGCAGGGTCGCGGCCAGGCGGGCGACCTGGGTCGACTTGCCGGCGCCCTCCCCGCCCTCGAAGGTGATGAAGGTTCCCTGCGAAGCGTCTTCGAAGCCTGGCACGATCACGGGCGTCCAATCACGTCGGATCGGCCGTACGCTCGCCGGGTTTCGCGTCCTTCTTGCCGACGCGGTCGAAGGCCTTGCGCACGAGGCCGGTGCCGAATTCCAGCGCCGCATCCATCGCCCGCTGCGACAGCGTGCCGGCCTCCACCGTCGCGCCGGCGAAGAGCGGCTGGTCGAGGGCGACCGTGTCGCCGCGCTGGATCCGCAGGGTGCCGACCTGCCGGCCCTCCTCGACGGGAGCCATCAGCGGCCCGGTATAAACCACCTTGGCGCTGACCCGGTCGCTGGAGCCGCGGGGCAGCAGGACCCGCACCGGCTTCTTCGAGACCAGCGGCACGGAGCCCGCCTCGCCGCCGAACACCGAGGCGTCGGCGACCGTCTCGCCGGCCCCGAAGATCTGCCGCGTCTCGAACGCGCGGAACCCCCATTCCATCAGCTTGCGCGCCTCGGAGGCCCGGTCCCGGGCGGTCTTGAGCCCCGAGATCACCAGCACCAGGCGCTGGCCGTTCTGCACCGCCGAGCCGGTCAGCGCGTAGCCCGATTCCTCCAGGTAGCCGGTCTTCAGCCCGTCGGCGCCGATGTCGAGCGCCAGGAGCGGATTGCGGTTCTGCTGGCGGATCTTGTTCCAGGTGAACTCCTTCTCGGCGAAGATCTTGTACAGGTCCGGGTAGGTGTCGATCAGGTGGATCGCGAGCTTGGCCATGTCCCGGGCCGTGACCTTCTGGTCGGGCGCCGAGTAGCCGGTGGCGTTGCGGAAGGTCGAATTCGTCAGCCCGATCTCCTTGGCCCGCTGGTTCATCAGCCCGGCGAAGGAGTCCTCGGTGCCGGCCATGTTCTCCGCGATGGTGATCGCGGCGTCGTTGCCCGACTGGACGATCAGCCCGCGCAGCAGGTCCGACATCTTGATGCGGCTGTTGACCTGGGCGAACATCGACGAGCCGCCGCCGCCGGCCCCGCCCCGCTTCCAGGCGTCCTCGGTGACGGTGAACTCGGTATCCATCGCCAAGCGGCCGGATTTCAGCGCCTCGAACACGATGTCGGTGGTCATCAATTTGGCCATGCTGGCCGGGGAGAACCGCTCGTCGGCGGCCTTCTCGAACAGCACCGAGCCGGAATCGGCGTCGATCAGGATCGCGTGCGGGGCCGCCGTCTGGAAGCCCTGGGCGGTCGCGCCCGCGAGGCCGGCGCCCAGCGCGCAGGCGGCCGCCAGAAGGGTGAGAAGGGTCCTGCGCATCACCGGTCCGTCCCGCGCCTGCCGCCCGGCCGGAGAAACTCCCGCCGCATCCGGATAACAAGCGTGACCATATTACGGTTTCAGCGCCGGATCGAATGCGAAATGCCGCACTGCGGAACGGCACGCCGTCCGGGAAGCGCCGGGGCCGCCCTCAATAGATCCCGGCGAGGCGCGCATGCCCCCCGCCCGACGCCGTCCGGGTGGGCGCCCCTGCCTTCGCAGGGGCCGGAGCCTTCGCGGTCGCCGCGACCTTGGCTGGCACCGCTGCCTTGGCCGAGGCCGGAACCGTGGTCTTGGAAGCGATCATCGTGGATCCCTTGGCGGCGCCGGAGGCCAGATGCGCCAGGGTGGACTTGGCTGAGGCCGGCAGCGCCGCGGGTGCCGCCGCGGCGAGTTTCGTCGGGGCGGGCGTTGTGGGCCGCGCCGGCCGGCCGGCGGCGACGGCGGCCTTCGGGGTCGTGCCGTGGCCCGGGGCCGGGTTGAGGCCCGCGACCTTTAGGTCCGGGCCCTTGAGGCCCGCGCCTTTGGCGCCGGCTCCCGCATGCTCTGCGACCTGGATCGGCGCGGGCCGGAAATCCCGCACCTTCTGGGCGGTCGGCTGGACGGCCGCCGGCACCCGCATGGCGGCCGAGGCGAGCACGATCGGCGCGCGCACCGGGGCCGGCCGGTCGGGCCGCGACGCCGGGGCCTCGTCGGACTGGGCCCGCTCGGGGGG
>NZ_VRVG01000236.1:0-3887 GCF_008040085.1 Methylobacterium sp. WL7
TTGGAGAAGCTGATTCTAAAGGAGGCCGCCTCGGGAAACTTCTGAGCCCGGCACGCCGCCGGGCATGTGTCGACTTCGTCGTTGCCGAGCACGGCGTGTCGGAACGCTTCGCTTGCCGTGTCCTGGGTCAGCACCGCTCGACACAGCGCAAGCGCGCCGTGGTGGTCGAAGACGAGGCCGAACTGACCGTCGCCATCTTCGCGCGGGCTCTCCAGTATGGGTGATACGGCTACCATCGGATCACCGCGCTGCTCCGGCGCGATCGCTGGACGGTCAACGTGGAGCGGGTCGAACGGATCCGGCGGCGGGAGGGGCTCAAGGTTCCAGCGCGACAGCCGAAGTGGGCCCGCCTCTGGCTCAACGACGGCTCGTGCGTGCGCTTTCCGCCAGATCGACCCGCCCATGTCTGGTCGTACGACTTCGTCGAGCAACGGACGCATAACGGTCGCAAGTACCGGATGCTGAATGTACCCAATGAGTTCACCCGTGAGTGCCTGGCGTTCCGCGTATCACGTAAGCTGAAGGCGCACGATGTGATCGCAGTCCTCTCGGATCTATTCAGCCTGCGTGGTGTGCGCGGCCATATCCGCTCGGACAATGGGCCTGAGTTCATCGCTCGATGTGTCCGAGATTGGATCGCAGCGGTGGGCTTAGAGCGCCTAACAGAACCGTCTGATCTGGTTGAGGGTGATGAGGCTGACGGCGAGGCTCGTGAAGGCCTCGTAGATGTCTGCGCGTCGCTCGTAGCGGATGGGCAATCGACGGAATCGGTTGAACCAAGCGTCGGTGCGCTCCACGACCCAACGATGACGACCGAGTTTCTCGCTGCTCTCGATGCCCCTACGTGCGATGCGCGGCACGATCCCCCGCACCCGGCACTCCTGGCGGCGGGGTCTGGCATCGTAAGCCTTGTCAGCGTGCAGCTTGTCTGGACGACGTCGCGGTCGTCCGCGCCGACCGCTCCGCACAGACGGGATGGCATCGAGGGTGGCCGCCATCATGACGGTGTCGTGCCGGTTGGCACCGCTCAGGCAGAAGCCGATGGTTCGACAAGCTCACCATGAGGGGCGTGCCGCGCGCAACGGTGACGAGATGGCGCTTCGTGCCTGGCTTGCCCCGGTCCGTCGGGTTCGGGCCGGTGGCAGCCCCCCCTTTTTGGCCGGGACAGACGCGCTGTCCAGGCAAGCCCGGCTCCAGTCGATCTCCCCTGCTGCGTGCAGGCGCTCCAGCAACACGTCATGCAGACGGCTCCAAACGCCCGCCGCCTGCCAATCCCGCAGTCGCCGCCAACAACTCATGCCGGAGCCGCAGCCCATCTCGGCCGGCAGCATTTCCCACGGTAGCCCCGAGCGCAGCACGAACAGGATGCCCGTGAGTGCGGCCCGAGTCTCAATTGGACGACGCCCGCCCTTCGGACGCGGCCGAGGCGGCGGGAGGAGCGGAGCGATCTCATCCCAGAGATCATCGGGGAGAAGCAGTCTGGCCATGCCAAACCAACGCTGAAAACCCCGCTCGGTGCCGTTCTGTTAGGCGCTCTAAATCTAGCGCCGTATTCTACGCATTAGAGAGCGTCAACACATCCTTGATCTCGCAAGTCACAAGGTAGCCCCAAAGTGATCCGAGCCTTCAACAGCACATCAACTGAGCTGGTTTATGCGCGAATCCAAGGTCAAACGGCAGCGAACACGATTTTTCAGAGAAGCGCTCCCATCGCGCGTATATGGCTAAGCCGTCTGCGTCATTCTTTGCAGGTCGCGTCCTGTTTCTGCTCGTCAGGGGCGAAAGCGTAGATATAATCAATAAGTAGATCGGAGGGATTCGGAGTCTTGTCAATCGGCCAGCCCGACCCGAGCGCGAGATTAGCAAGAATCATAAGCGGTTTAGTATGTTCACGGGGCGTCGGCGCTCGGCCTATCTCGCGCCGATCTAGATAGAAAACTATCGACTCCTTGGTGACGTCTACGCCGTAAGTGTGGAAATCGCTGCTCAGCGATCCGCTTGGTACAGAGGTAATAATATCGCCGCTGCGCTGATTCTTAGGGTCAGTCTTATCCCAAACATGCCAGACGGAATGAAATCCGTCCGGAAACTGACCGTAATACTCGATGACGTCGATTTCAACTGAGGGTGTTTTATCGTCTTTCGGGCTGTTGGATGCTAGCCAGAAAGCGGGCCATACGCCGGGGCCTGACGGAAGCTTCATACGCGCTTCGAAATAGCCGTACATTAGGGCGAAGCCGGCCGTCGTCGGGTCAGCCGAAGAGAGGAGGCCAGACGTCCACTTACCGTTATCCTGTTTGCGGGCTCGGATCTTCAGAATTCCATCGTTGACGGTGAACGGGGCATTCTTCTCGGGATCAGCGAAGATATCGACGGGATCGATGAATTGTGCATCGCCGAAATCACCGTTCCAAGGCGTATGAGCCGACCATTTGGTGCGTTCGTTGTTAGATCTTGATACGCTCAAATTATTGAAATCGTCTCCCCAGATCTTCTTAAAGCGGCAGAGCTGTAGCGGCACGCCTTGAGCTTTGAGGGGCCGGCACCCCACGACAGTGACGAGCCCGACGAGGGCTACGACGACTAAAAATACCCAATCATTCCGCGTTGATCGTGAGCCCATTCGTTCCACCAGATTTTGAAGGGATTATGGCTTTTGATATTTGCATCCTTATAGCAATAATTTGCTTTTGGTCTATAGTGAAGGTTTGAAAGAATGGTGAGCTCGCACTGGGGCGCAGGGTCTGCAATAGTACGCGTGAAGTCCAGAAATGCTTCCGTATTAATTCGTGTCGATCATAAGCAATACGCCCGATCACGATGTTTAGTCTGGATGGTTTACTGGGCTGCGTTACGCGTTTGTTATAGGCATTGAAGTAAAAATAAAAGATATGTTTCTAGGGTCTGGGCTTGATCAGCACGAGAACGCGATTACGGCAGCGAGATCGACTGCTAAGGTGTAGTTACGGGCGAGCTTGTTCGAGCTTGTTGTAGCGGGGGGCGATGCGGCGGAAGTCCTTGGGGTGGTTAAAGGTTGCCTCGATGCGCCAGTGTTCGCTGTAGCGGCGCTTGTCGTGGCGGATCCTCTTCTTCCGACCGCGTTTGCCCGGGATGATCGAGCTTTATGCTATTGGCGCGCAACTCGGCCCGCATCAAGTCAGCGTCGTAGCTCTTGTCCGCGGCTAGGCGGTGGATCCGGCCGGTTGTCTCAGCCGGTATGGCTGCGGCGGCGGAGACTTTGACGGCGTTGCCCGGCGTCAGCAGGAGGACGCCGGGCCGGCCGAGGACATCGGTGAGCGCGTAAATCTCGGTTCTCTGGCCGCCGCGCGACGGGCCGATGACGTGCGCCTTCGCCCCCCTTCAACGCCATGGGCCGAGCGATGCGCCCGCACGTAGGTGCTGTCGATTGCCGTCGCCTCGCCCGACAATCCGGCTTTGGCCAGCGCTGCCAGCATGGCCTTCCAGAAGCCGCGCCTGGACCAGCGGTTGAAGCGGTTGTAGACGGTGGTGCGCGGGCCATACGCGGCCGGTCAGTCGCGCCAGCGGCAGCCGGAAGTGAGCACGTGCAGGATGCCGGATATGATCATCCGGTCGTCCTTCCGCGCCGGTCCGGGCTGATCCGTCGGCATGAACGGTTCGATCACCGCCCACTGCGCATCCGAGAGCCAGAACAGGTCTGCCATCGCCGCCTCCGTACTGCATGCGGCGGCCCTGAATCACGAAAGCGCAAAGCTCGTAAGAGCTTGGTGCGGTTCACACTCTAGCATTACAGTTGCATTTTTGGCGAGGTTCTGACTCTCTGCGTCACCATGATTCGCGCATCATGGACATCGGGGACCTCGATCGAGGCGACGTTGGAGTTCTGGGCCTCGTCGCTGCGGGAGGTG